>JAZRHA010000001.1:0-4000 GCA_045644515.1 Elusimicrobiaceae bacterium
TATTAAGCTTTTGTGTGGTTGCATTAATATTTGGATTAAGGTGCATAATTCTATCTATACTATTTTGTGGGTTTTCTAGTATTTTTTCAATTTTTAACAAATCCTTTTCTAATTTCTCTATATCATCTGATATAGAAACAAGACTTTCCATATCACTAATCATACGACTTACTATTAATTCGTCCTCCGCGACAATTGTATTCCTTATTTCTTGTGCATAAACAGAAATATTTGAAATAAAAAAGAAAAGGCCGAGCATTAAGTAAAGGCTTTGCTTGAGTTTATTTATTATTTGTTTCATTTTTTTCTCCTCAAGTTTTGATCGTGTTTTAAATACATAAATACATTTTATAAAAAAGCAAAAAATATGCACAAGGGCCTTTGGACCTGTATCAAACCTAGGACTTTTGGGTATCATACTAAAAATATATTACAAAGCAAAAACCCGGCAATAATTTTTTAAATAATAATGAAGATAAGATATTTATACAACGCAATAAATTAGAGTTGTTTTAAAGGATTATTAATATGGCTTGCGGTAGAATGCCATTAGCTTTGCTACAATTATAATCTCACTTTGGGATACTCTTGTTTTCTTCGTCGGAGTAGAAAGAATAATATATTCACCATCCAGGGTTAATTTTTTAATAGTATATCTGTTTTTATACCTGATTAAAGCAATTTTACCGCTTTGTACGGAATTACTTGAAACAAATAAAGCAAATTCCCCCTTATCAGCCCAAGGGCAAGCAGTTTTAGATTTGATTTTTAAAGCAAAAGTTTCTTTGTTTTTGGCATCAAACATCACAGGTAAAAATTCTTCAGGCTCAAAGGTATAAGGCAAATCAAAAAATTCACTTTGGATTTCAAGTGCAATACCTATATGTTTTGAAGAAGGTAAAGCAGATATAAGTTCATATAAACTCTTAGCAGTAGTAGTACCTTCCCTTATTTCGAAAGAATTCCCTGTATTAGAAGTATTTTCCTCAAAATCTTCTTCAAAATAAGAGATAGGTTTTTTAAAAGTAACGGAAAGCTTTTGTAAATTTTTTCTATCCGGTTTAAAACGGTTTTTTACCCAATGCGAAATCACACTTGAATCTTTTAACCCAAGTTTTTTTGCAAGCTCAACTTTAGTCATAGATGTTAATTTGAGAAGTTTTTCTATTTTTTGCCCTAAATCCATAATCTGCCCTCCTTATATTAAATTTATAGCATAAAAAAGGACTGATGTCAAACCAGAAATCCCGTCTAAAATTTGACAATTTAAAAAATATTTGATACAGTTGTATCAGATTTGATACGATTTTTAAAATCGCCAAATCACAAAACTTAGCGCCTGCGCTAAAAGCAATTAAAACATGTTTTTAATTGTGAGACGGCTCTCCCACCCCTCCTATTTAGGAGCGCCGCATAAGCGGCAAAGCGCGGGCGCAAGTTAAAAGCAATATGTTAAAGGAGTTTTTATGAAGGAAGTAAAACAGCAGTCAAAAACAATTATTACAAATAAACAGTACAACCCAACTTGGGCAGAACTTTATAAAACCTTACAAGAACTTTTGGACAGGCGCCAAGCTTTGCTGGAACAAGTCCAGGAGTTCCAACAAATTGATAATGCCTTAAAAAATTATTTTTCCGGCGTAAGTATTTGCCATATAGGGCCTTATAAAGTGCGTGGGCATGAAGTGGAAGAGGAAAGTTTTAATTTACCACTTCGTCTTAAAAGCAAATATTTGCACCGTGATAAAAAATGGAAAGTAGAAATTTCAAAAATATAATTATGCAATATTTAACTTTAAGATGGTTTACTTTAAGCTATTTCGGTAAAAATAAATTTAAACTTTTTCACTCCTTAGAAAAAGCATTAAAAAACACCAACACAAAAAATTTATGCTGGCATATTCAAACAGAAAACTATTTAAAAAAAGAATTTAGAAAAATAAAAATGAACAATACACATTTAACAAAATTAAAAAACTTTGAAAATAATTTACAAAATTTTTTAAATCAAAATGAGATAGAAGATAAATTATTTCTTAAAAATTTAAATTTTATGCAACAGTGTGACTGTATTATCTACCATCGCACACACGCCGATAATAAAGCTTCCAATATATTTACTTCCTTACCCTAAACACCCACAAGGCAGTCCTCCTTAACTGCCTAAACCCCAAAGCCACACAAGCGCCAAGTAACTTTTCCTACTTGGCGCTTTTACATTTAAATGTTATAATTTAGTTATGAGAAAAGGCCTTATTTTTACTCTCATTTTTCTTAATTTATCTGCGCAAAATTTTGCGGCTCTACCGCAATTTTTGGGTGGTTCCGGCTTTGGTATTAACGGGGAAAAGGCAAACTTAGATGGCAATTATCCCACTTATTGGGATACGCTTATGAAAAAACAAAGCAGGGAAAATCTTCGCCAGGGCCTTGGTAACTTAGCCTCCGCACGTTATAAAGAAGCCTCACAAATTTTTGCAAAAGCCGTTGTTAAAAACCCGGATGAACCCTATACACATATTTTTTTAGGTATTTCGCTGTATTGGCAAGGGCAGGTGCAACCGGCAATTGCGGAATATTTGAGTGCCTTAAAACTTGATAAAAAGAACCCGGAAGCACATCAACTCCTTGGTATAGCTTATGCCTGGCAAGGCAAAATTAAAGAAGCCCTAAAATGCTTTAAAACCGCTTTAAAATATGCCCCAAACAGGCCTGATACACACATGAATTTAGGCTCAACATACGCGGCTTTGAGCAATTATGAAGACGCCCTTTATCACTTTCGCACCGCTACAGATTTAGATAAAAGAAACCCTCTATACTTCCATCAGCTAGGATCTTTACTTGAAACTTTAGGGCGTGACGCTAATGCCAAAGATGCTTTTAAACAAGCCCTCACGCTTTACCCGCGCTATGAAGAAGCTTTGCTTTCCTTGGCCGTTTTAGAAGAAAAATTGGGCAATAAAAATAATGCAAAAATCAATTACAAAAAAGCACTCCGTTTAAAACCCGGGGACAGCGTAGCCCGCGCCCGTTACATAAATTTACTTTTGGAAGACGGTGAAGTTAAAGATGCTTTGCCTTTATTTGCGCAAGGCTTTTTAATCTCCCCCCTTGAAGATGGTGGGCTGGCATTGTCTTTAACTTACAGCGGTTCGGAAAACCAAACATCAAGCCAAACTCAAAACAAAAAACAAAATAACAAAAACAAAAATAAAGATACACAAACTTTGCCGCAGCAATTTAAAAACCCGCAACTTGAAAGTTTTAAAAAACGTCTTAAAAAAGTCCCTGCTGCAAAGCAAATAAATATTGAAGTGGAAGTTGCACTTAACCCCAAACAAAAGCCCTCAACCTTAAAAACAAACACAAATAAAGAAGGTAAAAAAAGTGCTTTTGCAAATGCCGTACTTGAACAGGAAAATGCTTTAAGCACAACCACTTTTGAACGCAGTTTTATCTTGGCTTCCGCCGAAGAAGAAACACGTCAAAACCAACTTGAAAATATCTTTAACGGTTTAAATAATGTTTTGCAAAATGCCGGGCAAGATTACCAAGTAAAAATGTCTTTAAAAGCCTCTACCCCAACGCAAGATCCTACTTCTTTACAACAAGCGGAAACTGGGCCTTCAAGCATTTCCACTATGCGGAATAATTCAAAAGTAGGTTATAACCCTTATATGGTCGGTAATGACATGGGCCTTTGGGTTGCTGGCAAAGGTTGGATAAGGTTTATGGAAGATATTTTACCGTCGGCAACTGCTCGCTTTGAACAAAACCAAAATTTTGAAAATTCCCTTTTGCTTGCATTAGTAAATTTGACATTGGGCCAAGGCCAAGAAGCATTAAATACACTTGAAATAACGCAGAAAAAAGCACAAAGCGCGCAAGACAAAGCCCTTACATATCTTGCGAAAGGAACAGCCCTTGTAGTTATGGGTAACGAAGATCAGGCAAAACAATTTTACGCCTTGGCACTGAAGGAAGATCCGGAAAATAA
>JAZRHA010000002.1:0-5344 GCA_045644515.1 Elusimicrobiaceae bacterium
TCAACTCCTTGGCTCACAGAACGACATGGCTACGATCCGACTTACCGTAAACAATTTGTGCCGTCGTGGAAACACTCGGTGCAACTTGCGCAACATATTGTGCGTTTTTGGCGATAGCCTCCGCATCTTTTAAAGTAAGCGTCGGTTGTGCACCATGCCCTGCACGCGCACCGCTTGAAGTTACAGAACCGGAGCGTATCATAAGCAAATTGCTGCCCATACTGGACATTTGGTCTGAAATCTTTTTCTTGCTGCCTTCGCCTACGGCAAGCATAACGATAACCGCCGCTACGCCGATAATTATACCAAGGCTCGTTAAAACAGAGCGCATTTTATTTACCCAAAGTGCCTTTAAGGCAATTTTTAATATAGTTAAAAAGTCTATCATCTTGGTTTTGTCCTGTTTTTATTTTGTTCATCACTAACTATAACACCGTCTTTAAAACGTACTATTCTTTTTGCGTATGCGGCAATATCAGGTTCATGCGTAACAAGAATAATTGTTTTCTTTTTTTCTTCGTTTAATTTATAAAAACTTTCCATAACTTCAATACTTGTTTTTGTGTCAAGGTTACCGGTTGGCTCGTCGGCAAAAATAATCGGTGCATCATTTACGATAGCGCGCGCTATTGCCACACGTTGTTGTTGTCCGCCTGAAAGTTGGTTTGGTGTATGGTCTAGTCTGTTTTCAAGCCCGACTTCTTTAAGTGCTTTTTTTGCTTTTTGCGTGCGTTCCTGCGCAGAAATATGTGCGTAAATCATTGGCAGTTCCACATTTTCAATAGCACTTGTTCTTGCAATTAAATTAAAACCTTGGAACACAAAACCTATTTTGCGGCAACGGATATCCGCAAGTTCGCTTAAAGTGGAATTTGTAATATTTATACCGTCTAAAATATAGGTACCTTTTGTTGGTTTATCAAGGCAGCCCAGCATATTCATAAAAGTACTTTTGCCGGAACCTGAGGGGCCCATAATTGCCACAAATTCGCCGGAGTCAATGGTTAAACTGACATTTTTAAGTACCTCAAGCGGAATATCGCCGAGTTGGTAAATTTTCCAAATATTTTTAACTTCTATTAAGGGCATAAATATTACCTTATTTTTTTAAAATCCCATCGGGCCGCGCGGCCTGCTTTGCTGATTTTTGCCTTTTCCCGCAACGCTGCTTGCAACGATAATAGAGGTATTTTCCGTAATTTCATTTGAAATGATTTCCGTTCTATTACCGTCGGTAATACCGGTTTTAACCTCGGTTATATAAATTGAGCCGTCTTTATTTTGGCGCCATAAACCTTGGCCTTTAAAATTCTTGCGTTGATTTTCTTTCCCATCTTTACCGCTTTTGATTTTTGCATTATCGGGCGGAACAAAACGCAAAGCTTGGTTTGGAACACTTAAAGCATTGTTTGCTTCGGCTGTAATAATTGAAACATTTGCAGTCATACCGGGTTTGAGTTTTAAATCATCATTATCTACGGAAACTACGACGGTATAAGTAACAACATTTGAAATAGTTGTTGCCGCATTTCTTACTTGGCTGACTTTACCTACAAATGTGGTTGTGGGGTATGCGTCAATATTAAAATCAACCCTTTGGCCTTCTTTGATTTTGCTTATATCTGCCTCTGAAATATTAACTTCAATTTGCATTTTTGTTAAGTCTTCAGCGACTAAAAATAATGTCGGTGTTTGGTAACTTGCGGCAACTGTTTGCCCAAGTTCCACTTCTTTGGAAATTACAATTCCGTCCACGGGGGAAACGACATTTGTATAACTTAAATCAATTTTTGCTTTATCTAAACTTGCACGCCCTTGCACCATTTGTGCGTTTGCGGAAAGATAATCAAGTTCCGCATTATCAAGTTCGCTTTTTGCAACCAGTTCTTGGGCATAAAGTTTTTTATATCTATTATAATTTCTCTCGGCATTTTTGAAAACGCTTTCAAGTTTTTGAAGGTTTGCTTCTTGTTGAATTACATTAGATTTATAGGTAGATGGGTCAATAACCGCAAGCAGTTGCCCTTTTTTGATGATGGAATTATAGTCAACAAAAATTTCTTCCACCCTGCCGGAAACTTGCGTTCCAACGCTTGTTTGCGTAACTGGGTTTATTGTGCCGGATGCTTCAACAGTTTGCACTATTTTTGCACGTTTTGGGTTTTCAATTTTATAACTTGCGGCCTTTTTACCGCCTGTAATTTTGATTATAAAGATTGCCAAAACCACAACTGCAATAATGGCAATTATTAATTTCTTTTTCTTTTTTATTTTCATAATTTTATTTGCTCCCCATAGAATTTTGCAATTTTGCAACTGCTAAATTGTAATCAAGCACCGCTTGAATATAAGAAAGTTTTGCCCTGCTGTAAGAAGTTTCGGCATCTTTAACTTCAATATAATTACCTACACCCACTTTATAGCGGCCGACGGCCAAATCATAACTTTCCTTTGCTTGTTTTTTTGTTAGTTCGGCGACAGGTATACGTTCTTTTGCGTTGTTTAAGGAAAAGTATGCTGTCTTAACATCAAGTAAAATTTGTTGTTGCAGTGAAGTTAAATTATGGTATGCGGTTTGTAAATTTTGTTTTGATTGTTCTACTTTATTATACGTACTGAAACCGCTGAATATCGGCACATTTAAACTTGCACCTGCGGACCAACGGTCGTAGAGGGGGAAATCATTACCGCTCCATGTATAACTGCCGTTTGCGGTTATTGTCGGTGCATAGCCTGTTTTTGAAAGTGTTACATTTTGCCTTGCACTTTCTACTTGAAGTTGCCTTGCAAGTAAGTCCGGCCTATTTTTATTGGCGGTAGCAAGGGCATCTTCCAAAGTCATTTCAAAGGGTTGCAAAGTATCGGCCATTTGCAAGGTAAAAGTAGGGTTTGCATCAGAAATCCCCATAATATTTAAAAGTTCCTGGCGTTTCGTTTTAAGTGAATTTTGGGCAGTGAGTAAATTAAGTTTTGCATCATTTAAATTTACCTGTGCGGATGTTACATCAATTTTTGGGTATGTTCCCACTTCGTAAAATGCTTTTGCGCGTTTTAATTGTTCTGTATATTGTTCAACGGATTGTTTATAAACATTTTCAGATTCTTCGGCTGAAATTACCGCATAGTAAGCCACTTTTAAAGCATAAATTTTATCATTAATTAAAGCAGTGGTATTTTGTACGGCGCTTTGATAAGACTTTTCCTGTATACCTACGGTAGAACCGGTTTTGCCGAAATCGTAAATAAGTTGGCTGGCACTTACCCCGGCGGAATAATTTTCATTAGTACCGGTATTGCCTGCGGCGGTATTTCCGTTAGAACGGCTATAACCTGCACTACCGTTTACTTGCGGGAAATAGTTAGATTTACTTTGTTTTAAAGCACTTCTTTGTGCCTCTTGGCTTGAATAAGCGGCGGCAATTTCCGGGTTATTTTGCAAGGTTAGATTTATACAATCTTCCAAAGTTAATGTTTTATTCGGTAAGGTTGTATTTGCTTGTGCAAAAATTATGTTTAACGGCGAAACAAGTAAAATAAAGGAAAGTATATAACCTAAAAATTTATTCATTTAAGCCCCTCCGGCATATTATGCCCCAAAAATATATTTTACAATTATTAAACGCTGAAATGTGAAAATTTATTGCAATTAATTACATTGAACGTAATTTTGCTATGCGTTCTTCTATAGGGGGATGCGTGGCAAATAAAGAAGTCAAGGCTTGCGGTGCGCCGGCATGCGCTATACATGCGGCGGCAACTATGCTTTTACCATCTAATGCCTCAACGCGGCTGTCTGTTGAAATTTTTTCTAAAGCAGAGGCAAGTGCTAAAGGGTTCCTTGTCATATAAGCTGACGTTGCATCAGCCTGAAATTCACGCCTTCTTGAAAGTGCAAACATTATTAACGGCGCAAAGATCGCACCGTAAATTATGAAAACAAAACCTAACACCAGTAAAACTATTGTGATGAGCCCGCCGTTTTTTCCTCTTCTGCTTCGTGAAGAAGATGCCGCCCAGCGTATTAAAATCTGCCCCATTAAACTTATTGCACCTATATATGTTGCAACAAGCATTGTCATGCGTATATCGCGGTTTGCAATATGCCCGAGTTCATGGCCTATAACACCCTCAAGTTCCGCGCGGTTTAGCCTTTTTATTATACCTTTAGTCAATGCTAAGGAGGCGTGTTCCGGATCACGTCCCGTCGCAAAGGCGTTTAAAGATTCATCATCCATTATATATATTTTAGGTAATGGTAATCCTGTTGCTATGGTTAAATTTTCTACCAGGACAAAAATTTCAGGGTGTGTTTTACGGGAGATTTCCTGTGCGCCGGCGGAATCTAAAACTATATGATCACCACCGAACCAAGAAATAAAAGCCCAAATTATTGCAAGTGCCACTGTTATACTTGCCGCTATGGTTGATATAAGGTTAATTTGTTGGAAGTTTATTGCCTGTGCGGCTTGTTCGGCATCTAAACCGACAAAATAATAAACTAAAAAAACTGTAACATAAACCAACCCCGCCAAAACCAAGGGGAAAAGCAAAAGAATAAGGAAAGTCTTTTTCCTGTTGCTTGAAATTTCGTCGTATAGGTTAAGCGGGGTTGTAGTCATAAATTTTAGAATTTAACTTGAACAGGTTTCTTTGCTGCTTGTGCCTCGTCGTCGTCAAGTTCAAAAAATTCTTGCTTTTTAAAAGCAAACATTGAAGCAATAATATTGCTTGGGAACATTTCAATTTTGTTATTTAAAGCCAAAACATTTGTGTTGTAAAAACGGCGTGCGGCTTTAATTTTATCTTCGGTATCGGTAAGTTCAAACTGAAGTTTTAAAAAGTTCTCGTTTGCTTTAAGTTCCGGGTAATTTTCGGAAACTGCAAATAAACTTTTAAGTGTTCCGCTTAAAATATTTTCCGCTTTTGCTTGTTCCTTTAAATCCCCTTTTTGTGCTGCCATGGCCATATTCCTTGCTTGAATAACTTTTTCAAGTGTTTGGCTTTCATGGCTTGCATAACCTTTTACCGTTTCAACTAAATTAGGTATAAGGTCATAGCGGCGTTTAAGTTGAATATTAACATCACTAAACGCTTCTTTAACACGGTTTCTGCCAACGATCAAACCGTTATAAACTGCTACTACATACACTGCAAGTATTATGATTACGATCAGTAATATTACAGCAATTGCTAATGCTATCATATGCATCCTCCGATTTTTAGTTACAATTAATAATAGCATAAATGGCAAAATAAGTAAAGGATATTTGAGGTCTAAATATTATATAATTAAGGTATATTCAAAAGGGGTAGGTATTATGAGCGAAAAGAAAACAGATAATAA
>JAZRHA010000003.1:0-9641 GCA_045644515.1 Elusimicrobiaceae bacterium
CTCCCCTGTTGGCGATAGAAATAAAAACATAATTTTAATATTTTTCCCATAATTATCTTGCACCCCTTTAGGTATAATTGCTATTACTGCCCTAAAGGAAGTCAAACCTTCCAAACGTGCATGTGGTATGCTTAAACCTGACTCAAGAGTCGTGCTTATACCTTGTTCACGTTTAATTATGGCTTTAAAAACATCTTCCTGGTTCAAAGCAGTATCTTTACAAATATTTGAAACCAAATATTTTACAAGTTCCTGTTTCGTTGTAGGATTATTTACTAGGTAAATTTGTTGAGAGTTTAGTCTTAGGGAATTTATCTCCATATATAAATAGTACAAAATGAGAGGCACGTTTGCAAGGGGGAGAGGAATGTTTTGCAGTTTAAGTTTTTTGCTAGGTTTATACATTCGGTTTGACTTTATGTCAAAGAGAAAACTAAAATTTCCTCAAAAATAATTGCCGGGTGTGGGCAGACGGTTTGATTTTATTTTTTTGCAAAAAAATCAAAATTTTTACAAAATGTTTACCGGCTTTAGTCTTGATGATACTTTTTTATATAGGTCTTTTGGGAAAAATATTCTAGGTCCAAAAACTTTAAAAATTACCCTTTTGGCCCTTTTTTAAGTTGTTTAAAAACGATAAAATTTAATTATAACAAGCAGCAAAGGCGGTGAGCATTATGAAACCAAGATTAAAATTTTTATTATCTATAAGCAACACAAAAATGGTAGTTTTATCTAATGAAGGTAAAAAAAGTTGTTATGTTTTCCATAAGGAAAGCCCTTTAGGTGTACAGCGAAATTTCAGCAAAATAGCAGATTGCATAACAGAGTATGAGAAATAATTATTAGTTTTCATATTCTCTCCTCCCCCACGCCAAACCCCTAAGCGTGGGGGTTTAGTTTGTCATAAAGCACCATAAAATAATATAATAAAAATATGGGGTTAGAAAATATCCGTAAAAATATACTCAAATATAAAGTCGGGCATTATGTTTTAAAGGCCTGTTCGTTTTTGTATTTGATTGCAATTGAATTTAATTTACTTCTCTATAAATTAAAAATCAAAAAGCAAAAAAGTGTGGACAGTTTTGTTATTTGTATCGGAAATATTACCGTAGGCGGAACAGGCAAAACGCCGACAGTTCTACTCTGTGCCAGAATTTTGGCAGAAATGGGCCTTCGTGTAGCGGTAGTTTCCCGCGGATATAAACGTCCAAAAGAAGGGGAAGAAGTTGTTGTCTTATATGACCAAAAATCTTTAGATTGGCAAAATGCCGGCGATGAACCTTATATGATGAACCTTCTTTTAAAGGATAAACAGGTGCCGGTTATTGTCAGTAAAAGCCGGTATAAAGCAGCAAAACGCGCGACAGAGGAATTTAAAAGCCAGGTAATATTGCTAGATGATGGCTTCCAGCACCATAAACTTAAAAGAGACAGAAATATAGTTTTGCTTGATGCCCAAAAACCATTTGGTGGCGGCCTTTTGCCATATGGTAATTTACGAGAACCTTTAACTGCTCTTGAGCGTGCAGATTTATTATTTTTAACACATAGCAATTTGGTTTCAGAATCAAAACTTGCAAATATTAAAAAACAAATCAAGCGTTATAATCCGTCTTTAACTGTATTGGAAGCAGTGCATAAACCCAAAAATTATTTTGATTTACTCAATAATGAACCTGTGGCTTTAGATGCTGTAAAAGGTTCTGCAGCATGTTTTTGTGCACTTGGGGACCCAAAATCTTTTGAAACTACTTTAAAAAATCTCGGTATAAATTTGAAACAAACGTGGCGTTATTCAGACCATAAAAAATATACACTTGACGACATAAAAAATATGGCTTCTTTGCGTGGGAATTTACCACTTATTACCACATTTAAAGATTATGTAAAATTACCGGCCGGCTGGCAAGAATATATTAAGGATAATTTTTACATGCTTGAAATTGAAATGTCTTTAACAGGTGATGGTCTTGAAACTTTAAAAGAAACCATTGAACCGTAAATTTTCCTTTCTGTATTTATCCTAAATCAATTAAGGGCCACTTCTTTTGATATAATTCTATTAGTCGGCGTTTTAATGCGGCGTGTTCTGGTTGTGTTAAAAAGAAATCTTTATTTACCAAATAATCGCGGTCTTCAACTGCCCATTTCAAGACGTCTTTATCACGGATAATATCACCGGCTTTAAATTCCAGTTCGCCGCTTTGGCGTGTGCCGAGTATTTCACCCGGGCCGCGTATTTCAAGGTCCTTTTCGCCGATTTTAAAACCGTCGCAGGTTTGGCAAATAATATTTATTCTTTCTTTAGAAATTGTGCTTAAATTTTTTGTTACCAAATAGCAAGTTGATGCTTTATCGCCTCGCCCGATTCTGCCGCGTAGCTGATGCAAACTCGCAAGCCCAAAACACTCCGCATTTTCAATAATCATAACTGTTGCGTTTTTTACATCAATGCCTACTTCTATAACGGGTGTAGCAAACAAAATATCAATTTTTTTAGCTAAAAAATCTTCCATTATTTTTTGCTTTTCTTTGGGTTTCATCGCACCGTGTATAAGCCCTAAATTAAAGCCGGGGAATTTGGCTCTTGCCGCTTCAAATTCGGCCGTAACGGCCTTGAGCTCAAGTTTATCGCTCTCGTCAATTAAAGGGTAGACTATATAAACTTGTTCGCCGCGCAAAACGGCTTCTTTGGCTTTTAAAAATGCCTCGGTTTCCGAAGTATGGAAAGTTTTAATTTCTTGCCTGCCTTTTGGAAGTTCTGAAATTGTGGAAACATCAAGATCCCCGTAAAAAGCAAGTGCAAAGGTACGCGGAATCGGCGTTGCGGTCATAGAAAGCATATCAACATGTGCAGATTTTTGGCGCAGTTTTGCGCGTTGTTTTACGCCAAAACGGTGTTGCTCGTCGATAATAACAAGGCTTAAATCTTTAAATTTAACTTTATCTTCAATTAATGCGTGAGTACCGATTAAAATTTGAATTTCACCTTTTGCCAATTTATCAAGCAAAGTTTGGCGTTCTTTTGCCGTAGTTTTTGATGTAAGCAAAGCGGTATTTACGCCAAGCGGTTTTAAATATTTGTTTAGCGTAATAAAATGCTGCGTGGCTAAAATTTCAGTCGGTGCCATAAAAGCACCTTGCTTGCCGCTTTCAACCGCAAGCAGTAAAGCGGAAATTGCAACAACTGTTTTACCGGATCCTACATCCCCTTGCACAAGTCTTGTCATCGGCGTGGGGGACATCATATCTTTAAAAATTTCATTTATAACTTTAACTTGCGATGGGGTAAAACTAAAACCCAAATTATTTTTAAATGGCGTTAAATATTTTTTTGTAAGTGTGTATTTATATGGTTTTTGCGTGATAAATTTTTGCCGCGCTTTTAAATTAAAAGCAAGTGTCATAAGCAAAAATTCCTCATAAATTAAGCGGCGGCGCGCATTTTCAAGTTCCGCTGTAGATACGGGGAAATGTATTGCCTTAATTGCTTGTTTTGCCTGCAAAAGCCCGCGCTTTTTAAGTAAATCAAGCGGCAGAACTTCTTCTTCGTCAATTAAATAATTTTGTAAAGCGGCGGCTTGGCAAGCGCGCAAAAATTTTTGTGTTAAACCTTTTGTAAGCGAGTATAGCGGAATAAGTGCATCAACATTATATTTTAAGTCCTGGCTTTCTAGCGGATAATATTCTTCCACCAAAATTTTACGGTCGGTAAAAGAATTTTTATTTTCACGTTTACCGACGATCCAAAACCAAGCGCTCGTTTTAAAAGTTTGACGTAAGGGTGCAAGACTGTCAAATTTAAAAGTGCGTTTTTTAAACCAAACGGCTTCATAAATTTGTTTATCTTCACCCTCAAGCATAACTTTAAAAATATCTAAAGCACGGGCTTTGATTGTCTGGGTGCTTAAAACTTTAAAAGGTGCGCAAATATCTTCAATATGTTTAAAGGAACCTATGGGTGCGTTTTTGCGCCTGTCGCTATAAGTGCGTGGGTAATAATGAAGCAAATCTGAAGTACTTTCAATATCTAAGGCGGCAAATAATTTTGCCTTTGCTTCCCCGACGCCTTTTAAGTTCCTTATATTTGCCATTTAGTGTAAGCCTATTTTACATTTATGATGTTTTTCAAATTCTTCAAGTTTTTGTTTTTGTTCTTCGGTATATTCGCCGGTGCGTTTAATTAAATTATCAAAATTGATATTTTCCGCTTCAAACATTGGGCCGTCAACGCAGGCAAATTTTGTTTTACCGTTCACTTCCACGCGGCAGCATCCGCACATGCCTGTACCGTCAAGCATAATTGGGTTTAAACTTGCATAAGGTTTTATACCTAGCTGCACCATAAGGCGCGCGGTAAATTTCATCATAGGTATAGGCCCGATAATGAAACCCACGTCTATTTTTGTGCCGTTTTCGTGTAAAGTTTTTAAAGCATCTGTAACCATACCTTTTTGGCCTTTGCTGCCGTCATCTGTTGCAATAACAAAGGTATCGGAAATTTCTTGCATTTCTTTTTCCAAAATTAACAAATTTGCAGTCCTTGCACCGAGTATGGAAACTATTTTACTTCCGGCCTCTTTTAAGGCTTTTGCGATAGGTAAAATTTCCGCAATACCTACACCGCCGCCGACAACTGCCGCAGTTCCGTAATTTTTAATCTCTATTGCTTGCCCTAAGGGGCCTGCAACGCTGTCAAAAGATTCGCCTGTTTTCAAGGTGTTAAATAAGACTGTGCTTTTACCGATTGCCTGGATAATTACTGTTATTGTACCCTTTTCTTTATTCCAATCAACTAAAGTAACAGGTACGCGTTCGCCTTCTTGCGTATAGCGCAAAATCACAAATTGCCCAGCCTTGGCAGACGCGGCAATTAAAGGGGCATAAATTTCAAATAAAGAAATTGTATCAGATAAATTTATTTTGTTTACAATTTGATATTTTTGCATTTATTTTGCTCCTTTAGCCACGAGGTATTTATTTATTTCCGTTGCTGCGATTATGCCGTCTTTCATAGCAAGCAAAACAGTTGCGCCGCCACGTTTAATATCACCGCCGGCAAAAACACCTTCCATTGTGCTTTTTTGATTATCGTCTAAAACCAAAGTACCTTTTTCCGTCGTTTTAAGTTGCGGCGTGGATTTTGGGATTATCGGGTTCGGTTTTTGGCCGATAGCAATAATAATACTGTCTGCCGGGATAGTAAATTCTGAACCTTCAATTTCAATAGGGCGCCTTCTGCCTTTTTCGTCTGGTTCGCCGAGTTTTGCACGTGTGCATTTTAGTCCGCAAGCGTGGCCGTTTTCATCCACTAAAACTTCTTTTTGAATGGTTAAGAAATTAAATTTAATGCCTTCTTCCATAGCATTTTCAACTTCTTCTTTACGGGCAGGCATTTCCGCTTGGCTGCGGCGGTAAATTACAGTTACTTCGCCTTGGCCCAAGCGGCGTGCGCAGCGTGCTGCATCCATGGCGGAGTTCCCACCGCCAAGTACTAACACTTTTTTACCGATTTTAATTGGAGTATCGGATTTCGGGTCATAAGCCTTCATTAAATTTATGCGTGTTAAAAATTCATTTGCACTATAAACGCCGACGGCATTTTCCCCGGGGATACCGGCCATCATCGGAAGGCCCGCCCCGCTGCCGAGGTAAACCGCATCAAAATCTTTTAAGAGTTCTTCAATACTGATTGATGGGCCTATTAAAACATTTTCCTCGAAATCAACACCCATTTTTTTGAGGTTTTTTATTTCGGCTTCAATAACTTCGCGCGGTAAGCGGAAAGCCGGTATACCGTAACTTAAAACACCGCCTAGTTTATGTAATGCCTCAAAAACAGTAACTTTATGGCCCTTGCGCCTAAGTTCTGCAGCACAAGCAAGTGATGACGGCCCGGAACCTACGCAGGCTACTTTAAAACCACTTTCTTTTTGAGGTATAGGAGGCACGGTTAAATTTTGTTTTCTTGCACTGTCAGCAGTATATCTTTCAAGTAAACCGATAGATACCGGCCCAAACTTTTCCTTTAAAGTACAAGCACCTTGGCAATATTTTTCTTGCGGGCAAACGCGGCCGCAAATAGCAGGCAGTAGACTTGTCTCCATAATTTTGGAAATTGCACCCTTAACATCATCTTTAAGCAAATGTTGTATAAAATCAGGTATTTGAACATTTACAGGGCAAGCCATTTGGCAAGGTTTATTCTTGCAATTTAAGCAACGGTTAGCCTCTTGTAAAGCTTGTTCTTTTGTTAAACCTTGTGCAACTTCGTCAAAATTTTTTATCCTGTCTTCAGGCTCTTGCCTTTGCCCTTTTTGAGGGGGAACTGCTGGGTTTGGCATAAAATCTCCTACATTAAATTTAAATTAAGTTTTGATAAAAGTATTTTTACAAGTTCACTATCACCTAATAATCCTTCTTTTTTAAGATGGAACACTGTATTTTGCGTACAATATAAATCAAGCGGTAAATTAAACATATTTGCGAAATTAAGCAAGTCAATTATTTTGTTCACACATTCTAAATTTTGAGGATCTTGCTCTAGAACTTTGGTATAAGCAACTAATTTTTTTGTTAAAATGTGCTTAATATCTTCAATATTAAGTTCAGCCGAAGTTTGTTTTAAATCTGTTATAATTTGGGATATTCTTGCATTATCAAAAGTATCTTTTATTAATTCTTCCTTCAGTTCATAATTTAAAACGAATTCCGCCAAATCTAGGAAAAGGCGCGGCATAGGTAAGTCAATATTTTTGATATATTCCAGTACAGTCTTTTCTTGTTTAAACAAATTTATATAATTTGTTCTTATACGTTTTTTTGCTTTGTCAATTACATTGGCAAGCAATTTAATTTGTTTTTCTTTAGGTAAATCCTTAATGGTGAGTGTATCGACGAAAGAACCTTTAATTAAAGCTACACATTGTGCATATTCACCGTAAGAAAATAATTCTTTTAATTGTTCTAAATTATCTGTTTGCCCGTAAATTGCGCCGGCTGTAATATCGGGTCCACCTTGATGTAAAACAGCAAAACTAACCAAGCGTTTTTCTGTTGTTAAACGGTTGACAAAAACAGCATTGCCGCAAATTAATTTAATATGTTCCTGGTGCAAGACGTCAATTTTATTATCCTCAATATTGTATATGTATATGCGGTCTTCAAATAAGATTTCATCCAGTAAATAAGAAATAGCATAATCAATAGCAGCTTTACGGAGTCCGCGTGAAATAGGCTTTACTAAGTCTTTATACACTTTGGAGCCATCTTTAAATAAAGATATATTGCTTGGGGCAAGGGCAAGCTGTTCTATAAAACCGTTTTCTAAATCTTCGCCGGTTAAACCTTTATTATAACCTATAGCTCTTTTTGCATAAGTCATAATTTGTACGGTTTCAATACCGGAAATTTCATCAAAAAACCATCCACAACTTGTGTACATAAGTAAGGCATTTCTCTGCATTTCCATAAGTTTTAATGCTGCTGGTTTGTTATCAAGACCTTTTTGCGTTGCGTAAGTTTTTAGGAATTCTTCTATTTTTGAATGGTTAAGTATTACCGAGATGTAATTATTCCTTGCTTCATAAGGATCTTCAAAATATTCTTTGCCTAAATTTTCAAAAGTAATTAAGAGTTTATCTCTTACAAAATCTAAAGCTTTTCTTAGAGGTGCGCGCCAAAGTTGTTGCCAATCCCTATGCATGCCGGAGTTGCAGCCGCAATTTGAACGCCAACGTTCAATGCCGTGTGCGCAACTCCAGGAAGTATTTTCCCTTATTTGTGCTTCAAAAACAGGGGGGAACATTTCTAGATATTGCCCATAAACTGTTAAAGTTGCCAGATTATTTTTTTCTATATAATTTAAGCAATAAGCTAAAGCCATATCAGCAAATTTTTGATGGTGGCCATATGTTTCGCCGTCGGTTGCGATATGTACAAGTTGCGGTTCACGCCTGGTATCAAATGCAGAAAGCAACCTTGCCGCGAAACGTTCACCGCTTTTTAAAGTATCGCCAAAAGCTATACCTTGCGAAATCGGGCCGTCATAAAAAAATAAAGAGATTTTATTACCAGAAGGCAAATTGCAAAGATAAGGTTTTTTAGGATCTACTTTTGCATTATATTCTTCCTGCCAATTTTGTGTACCGATTTTGCGTGTTCTTGCACATTGGCTTGGTGCTAAAATAGTAAATTTTATACCGTGTTTTGCAAGGAGTTCAAGAGTCGTCGTATCTACGGCAGTTTCCGCAAGCCACATACCTTCCGGTTTGCGTTTAAAACGTTTTTCAAAATCTGCAATTCCCCAAATTATTTGTGTTTCTTTATCTCTATCGTTTGCAAGGGGTAAAATTATGTGATTATAAACTTGTGCAATAGCACTTCCATGTCCCCCAAAAAGTTCCTGGCTTTTTTTATCTGCCTCCAAAAGGGCTTTATAGGTTAAAGAATCATATTTTTCAAGCCAAGAAAGCAAAGTCGGGCCGAAATTAAAACTTATTTTGCTGTAATTATTTACAATGTCAACAATTTGCTTTTGAGGATTTAAAATGCGTGCAAAAGCATTAGCGCGATAACATTCTGCGCTGATACGCTCATTCCAATTTCTATGTGGGCGTGCGGTTTCCTGAATTTCAATTTCGTCTAACCAAGGATTTTCGCGAGGGGGCTGGTAGAAATGCCCATGTATGCATAAGTATCTTTCCATATTAATATGCTACAATATGTTTAAGGTTAACGCAAGTAAAATTTATTTGGAGGCTTTATGAAAAAGTATTATATTTTAGATACAAACGTTCTTTTACATGATCCAAATGCCATTAAGCATTTTGGCGATAATGAGATTATTATTCCGATGGTTGTCATTGAAGAACTTGATAATTTTAAAACATCTTCCGATGAACGCGGTAAAAATGCCCGTTTGATTGCAAGGGAACTTGATGCTCTGCGCCAAAAGGGGAAACTCGGCAAAGGTGTAAAATTAGATAATGGCGGTGTGCTTAGAGTTGAATTTCCAAAAGAAAACAAACTGCCTTCCCAAATATCTTTTCATAAAGCAGATAATGAAATTTTAAATGTCGCTTACTATTATTTTAGGGAACAAGAAAATAAAACTGCCAAAAAACCTGTTATTATTGTATCCAAAGATACGAACCTCCGTATTAAAGCGGAAGCTATTGGCGTGGAAGCACAAGATTATAATGCGGATAAAATTAATTATGATGAACTTTATTTAGGTTCTGAGGAAATTGAAGTTCCTGCAAATAAAATTGATGAGTTTTATGCCAAAAAAGAATTATCTTTAAAAGGTACCTATTATCCAAATGAATTTTTGATTTTAAAAAGTGATGACGGTTCCAAAAAATCAGCTGTCGGGCGTGTTACGCTTGACGGTAAATTTTTGAAGCCTCTTTCAAACCAGGAGCCCGTTGCTTGGGGCATAAAGCCTTTAAATAAAGAACAACGTTTTGCAATGGAACTTCTGCTTGATGACAGAATTGATTTAGTAACCTTAGTCGGTTCTGCCGGTACAGGTAAGACTTTAATTACTTTGGCAACAGGTCTTAAAAGAACTTTTGATGATGAAAATTACAGAAGGCTCCTTGTTTGCAGGCCGATAGTTCCCGTTGGGCGCG
>JAZRHA010000004.1:0-8420 GCA_045644515.1 Elusimicrobiaceae bacterium
TTCTTTATCTTCATACATATGATTTACCCCACTTGAAAAAATATATAAGGTGAACTATACTATAATATATTGCCAGTGAGGATATCTATGAAAAGGTTAATATGTTTTATCTTGTCGTTTATACTAATTTACAGTAATGGCTTTGGGCAAGTTTTTTCTCAAGGCAGTGATACTTTTCATATGGTAAGTATTTTACAGAAAAAAGGATATAAAGGAACTGACGTCTTCTCATATTACACATCCCAAAAAAGGATTAGTTATCCCTGGAAAATGCATATATATTCTTATGATCTTGATGATTATATAGAAATCGCAAACCATGTATTACCTTATCTTCAACATAATGATATAGAACATAAATGTTTAGGATTCAGTGACCAAATGATTACTGCAATAGATGACATGCAGGCAGGCAAAGCCTTCACTATATATCCAAAAAATCAAAAAGATTTTGAAAAAATAGCAACAGATTTGGAACATATTTTAGCAGATAATAATTTACATATAGTTGGCGCTGATATATATGGCGATGCTCCGCTTGGTGAAACCGGCCGTATATTTTACAGATATGACATGAAAACAAAATACTATCTAAGTTTAGATGAGTATAGACATAATGATGGTTCTTATTTAGCCCCCGACATGGGAATTGAAGATGACCCATTTCATAATTTTAATCCTGCAAATAAAAGCAGGAAAACTCATATCAAAACTATAAAAGAACTAAAAGAGATAAATTTTACTTTACATGGAGATGATAGAGTGATAATTGGTAAAGATTTTGAAGGGCTAAAAAATACGGACTTCATAGATAAAGAGCAGTTATTATTGACAAGGGAAGGCTCTAACATTCGTGTAGAAAATATAGGTAAGCATAGTGTATACGTTAACGGGCACAAATTACCTGGTTATGGTTCGGTAAGTGGGGGAACAAATTTTTATTATTTAACCGATGCCGATACAAATCTAAAAATATTACTGCCATCAGCAGATAATCTTACATCCATAGAAACTGCTTTAAAAAAATATCAGCTGGTAGATATGCAGTTTCATGGAACTACCGCAATAAAAACGAACGGGCAAATAATAAAAAATTTCTTTGGGCGTATTAGAAGCAGGGTAATAAAGGCCGGATTTAGAGGTGGGGTAACCCATAATCTTGTAAATGAAGTTCCAAAAGAAGTCAGAGCTAAATATCGCAACACAAAATTTCTAACATATTTAGGGCCTATAGTGGCAGTAGCTTTATTGGTTGCTACAAACAAAAATATAAGCAATACGCAGAGTCCCTCATTTGCAGAAATAAAAAAGAATATTGAGGGTATGGTAAAAAAAGATCCTTCATTAAAAGATTCAGATAAGGACGATTTGGCAATAATTTTATCCTATTCAGATCCAAGCTATTTAGCTATTATAAACAAAAGTGATAAATTACTAACTAAGCAACTGGAAATAGCTGAAATGATAAATCCAGAATTGGAAAATCAAATAACAGAAACGATAATTAATACGTATAATAAACAAGCGAATCTCAATATGGAAAATCAAATACTCAAGGGACTGGAAAACTATGAAAGCAAGACATAAAGTATTATCATGCTTTTTAGCATTAACTGTTTTGTTTACCTATTTACCGCCTTTATATGCCGGGGGGCAATCATATTACGGTAAAAAAAGCGCCCGATTGGAGCAGTTGCAAAAAGATTACGGCACCCTTGACCTAAATGAACTCTATGATACATATACGCAAGTACAAATAAGCCCGGAAGAAAGCCAATATTATCAAAAATCTTACCAGGAACTTATAACCATTTATGATCAACTTAATGATGATATATCGTTTTTATGGCGTCAAAACCCGGCATACCTGAGGGCAAGAATAGAAAAAACCGTGAAAGACAGCATTATTGCTACCGCGGTAATTGGTGTTGCTGTTGTAGCCACTTATTATATAGGGACATATTTAGCAGTTTCCGGCTTTCCAATAGCAGGAGAATTGGTTTCATATGTTCCTCTTAATTCGGCCTCTACTGCAACTACATTAAAAAGTGTTGAAATCGGAGCTGATATAATCAGATTAAACAAATTATTCAGAAAAGGTAAGAGAGTAAAAGATATTGTAAAACTTTCAAAAACTGTTGCAAGAACAACTCACACAGCAAAAGAAATGCTCTTATATACCTCTCTATTCATAATTGATGGCATTTTTTGTCAAGAAGCATTTTTTGCCTTAAATGATTTATCTGAAACAGTAAGAAAAATACAGGAAGACAAATATAAGGGATATCTACCTGCTAATTTTAGCGTATCCATGCGTAGATTTTTTAAAACGGCAAAGTATCTAAATCCTTTATTTGAAGGAGATGTTCAAACCGCTCAAGAAAATCGCGAAAAATATTTGGGGAAATTTTTAAATACTTTTGACGATATGGATGATGAAACCAGAATACCTTCTATGGCCGAATATTTAAGGATAGGTAAAGTAATTACTACGATTCACGTGCTAGAGTTAATAAGAGCAGAACTCTCAAACACAAATAATCCTCTTCGTTATGACATGGCCTCGTTTGATACTTTTAATTATTTCTATGATTCTGAAAGTCAGTGGCTTTATTCAAGGGAAGAACTTATAGATTTCCTTACCCCTATTCATAATGCTTTGGAACAAAAAGTTAAAGACGACCGTAAAAGAATTACTAAAAAATTTGAAGAAGGCGATTTTAATTATTCACGCTCTATATTATAATTACTTTATGCCTTGACACCTCCCTCAATTAAATGATAAAAATATATTATATTCCAATCAGGAGGAAATATGAAAAAGTTATTTATCGCTTTGCTCGTTTGCCCAATGCTCCTTGCATGTGGAACAAAAGTTAAGCGTATGGATGTTGAACAAGTTAAAGATGTAAGCGGCAATTGGAACGATACTGATTCCCGCGAAGTCGCACAGACCATGATTGACGAATGTTTAAACGGTGCTTGGTATGCCAAAGCTTTAAAAGAAAAAGGCGGCAATGAACCGGTGGTAATCGTCGGTACCGTTAAAAATGATTCCATGGAACATATAAACACTAACACCTTTATTGAAGAACTTCAAAGGGCTTTGATAAACAGCGGTAAAGTGGAATTTGTGGCTTCTAAAAATGAGAGAGGGGAACTCCGCGAAGAAAGATTAGATCAAGATGAATATTCCTCTGAAGCCACACGCAAAGCATTTGGTAAAGAAGTCGGTGCTGATTATATGTTAAGCGGCGTATTAAGTGATATTAAAGACGAATTGCACGGTAAAAGTGTTGTGTTTTATCAAGTTAATTTAAAACTCATTAACATTGAAACAAATAAAATACTTTGGAACGGCCAAAAACAAATCAAAAAATACGTCAACAAAAAAGCATTTAAATTATAATTTATGCAAAGTTTGAAGGCCCTGTCTGCGGTATGTTGCATTATTTTGCTCTGCGCTTGTACAGGGCCTTCCATACGTTATAAGACCAAAGTTATCGGGGATATGCAAAACCATAACTTTGAAGCCTCCCAAGCAAGAATTAAAAATAACAAAAAAACTTACGGCAGACGTGATACAAGTTTATATTATTTGGATTTAAGCACGCAGCAAGATTCAACAAATTATTCCTCAAATACTTTAGAAGTTTTAACAAAGGCACAAAATATTCAGTCCGGCCTTTATGCAAAAAGTATATCCCAGAAATTTACAAGTTTTATAGTTAATGATTACACGGAACCTTACCGTTTAAAATATTTTGAACTCGGTTATTTATTTTTCTATAAGATACTTGCTTATTTGCAAGAAAAAAATTTACAAGATGCAGTAGTTGAAACACGCGCCATGGTGTTTTACTTAGATAAACTGCGCGAAGATACCGGCAAAGATGACCCGTTTTTGCAATACTTTGCAAGCCAAATATTTTTGATGTGGGGTGCATATTCAGATGCACGTATTTCCCTAGAAAATGCAAAAAATGCTTACTCTAAATTTGCAGATTCCTATGCAACAATGCCTGATATCCCTAAAATAACAAAAGAAGATTCCTCAAAAGGTTTGCTGACAATCCAGCATTTAAACGGAAATGTACCGCTTTTAATTTCACAAAGAACTATGGTAGCGTGGAACAGATTCGGCTTTGCATTAGGCAGTGACAGCAGTTACCAAAGCGTAAGCGAAAGAACTATAAATGCCGCACTAGCCGGGGTTTACGGCAATGCTATAGCCGTTTCTTTGCCCGTCGTGCAAGATGTTCCTTACCGGGTACAAAGTTCGCGCGTGATTGCAAATGGGAAAGAAGTTGCACACACAAATTTGGCAAGCAATTTAAGTTATTATTTTAAAAAGAATTTTGATGAAGAATATAATAAAATTTTTATAAGTTCCGCAGTAAGGGCCGCAATAAAATTTTTAGTTACAAAAGAAGTTCAAAGGCAAGTAAGTAAAAAAGATGATCAAGTCGGTACCATAGTTGATATGCTTTTAACCGGGCTGTTTACCGCTGCTGAAAGTGCCGACACGCGCTCTTGGTTTACACTGCCGGCAGAAATCAGGGAAGCAAATGTTTTGCTAGACGAAGGAACATACGAAATCAGGATTCAATTACTTGACAGAAATGAAAAAGTACTTGACGAACACACCTTTAAAGATGTACAAATTAATAGAGGGCGCCATACGTACCTATATTTAAGAAGCGCTAAATAAAGGAGAATTATGAAACTAAAAAAACTGTTAGTTGTCCTGCCGATATTGGCTTTAATGTGTGCCTGCGGCAATAAAAATATTTTACAGGATAATTTAAAGGATTATCCTTATGATAAATATCTCTCAAAAGTAGCAAGTGCCAATACTAAGAAAGAAGCAAAAGAAGCCGCTTTAACAGAAATTAAAAATATTTTTACGACATTGCCTGCTGACCAACAAAGCCAGGCAAGGCGCGATAATATACTTTCTTTAATAAAAATTGCAAAGACATGGAAAATTAAACAAGACGGTAATAAACGTTATTATGCAATGGCAATACTTAAGCGCCAACCTGCTATGGAAGCCTTGCAACCTTACTATACAGGCATTGATGCAAAAATAGAAAGTTTAACTAAAAAACTAAATGAGGAACCGGATAAATTTGTCCGCATCAAATATGCTCTACAAATGGAAAAACTTTTAAAAGAAAGAAATCCGCTTGATGATGAATATAAAATTTTATCTTATGATGCAACACCATATAACGAAGAACTTTTATATAATGCCCGCGCTGCATACAACAGGGCTTTTTACGAAGTAAAAATTTCTTCTAAAATAACAGGTGATGACCAAGAAACTATCAAAACCCCTATTATTGAAAGTTTAAATAGTTTGGGTTTCCAAGTCGGTGAAAATTTACCTAATGCCGATATTGAACTTATCATGAAAGTTTTTGTAGATAAATATGAATCAAAAACTTTACAGGGTTTGAATTGGTGCACATCAACTGCAACAGTTAATCTAAAAGACCTTGCTACCGGCGGTATTTTTGCAACATATTCAAGAACAGAACGTGAAGGTTCAACAAGGAAAGAAACCTCACAACTCAGAAGTTTAGTAGCAGCAGGCCAGGACGCTGCATTTGCCGTAAAACAAAAAGTTTTAGATTATTTGGAACGTAAATAAAAGGAGATAAAAATGAAAAAATACTTAAGTTTAATTGTTTGTTGTTTATTCTCATCAGTTTTACTTGCACAAGCAGGGCAAACAAAAACTGATCAATCCGACGAAAAAGTTATGTATTCACTCGGATATTTACTTGGAAATAATGTAAAAAAGCAACTTATTTTGGAAGATGAAGATTCTTATAAATCTTTTTCCCAAGGTATGCGCGATTCTTTACTTAACCGCAAATCTCAAACCGATTTAGAGGAATATAAACCCTTAATTGCTAAAAAATATGAAGACGATAAAGCTACCTTAAGTGCAAAACGCAAAGTCGCACAAGACGAATATTTAAAAAATGTAAAGAAAGATAAAAAATCAAAAACTCTTTCAAACGGTGCTGTAATACAAGTAGAAAAGAAAGGTAAAGGCAAAAATCCTAAAGTAACAGATACCGTAAAAGTACATTATACCGGTAAATTGTTGGATGGCACAGTTTTTGACAGTTCCGTGTTACGCGGTGTGCCGGCGGAATTCCCGTTAAACGGTGTTATTTCTTGCTGGACTATTGCTTTACAGGAGATGAAACCGGGTGCAAAAGCCACTTTGTATTGCCCGCCGGAAACAGCCTACGGCAATATGCAAGCAGGGCCGATTGAACCGAATTCTTTACTCATTTTTGATGTAGAATTATTAGAAGTTAAATGAGAAAAAAGTTATCCATAGCATTGCTGGCATTTTCACTTGCAATGTTATGTGCAAATTTCCTTGTACGGAGGGTTGGGAGATTGCTCCCACCTCCGGAACAAGAAGTAGAGGAAGAACAAGACTTTTCCCCTTTTGCACAAGTAAAAAATGATGATGAAAAAGTAAAAGAAAATTTTTTAATTACTCAAGCACAGGAAAATTTTGAAAAAGAAAAAGAAATAGTAAAACCGATTTTAAAAGTTGAATTAACGGAAGAGGAAAAACAAACTGTTGAAACTTACAGCAAAAACCCTAAAATGCAAGAATTTATTAAGGAGATTTCTGCTGCAGTTCCCGAAGAAGAATTAAATGAGGAAAATTATTTACAAATAGTTTATAAACCGGAAGTAAGAAATATATTTGAAAAATATTCACAAGATGAAGATTTCCGCGAAATGGCAACAGAAATTATAAGAAATAAAGATTTTCTACAATTTGCAGAAAAATTAGTTAATAACAGCGAGGTAAAAAAATGATAGGTCTATTCTTAGCAGTACTTTTAATTATACTCTTAATTTTGTTTGCTTTGAGAATTATTTATAATCATACTGATTTTCAAACTTGGCTTAATATTTTAATTGTAACGGTAATATTATTTACAGTCGTACTGTCTATATACATAATTTTAAGCAGAGTTAATAATACCAGCACCCCGAAAACACAAATTACAAAGGAAGAATCTTTAAACAAAAAATCTAAAAAACCCGCAGCAGTTAAAACCCAAAAAGATGTGTCGGAAATGTCTGATGAAGAATTATCCATCATGATAGCTGAAAAGTATTTAACCCTTAAAACGGACTATGAAAAACAACACGAGGGTGAAGACGGCACAAACTACGCAAAACAACAAATCATGGAAGAGTACGGCCTAACCGAAGAAGAATGGAACGCTTTGTATGAAAAATTCGTACAAAACGGATATTTAGACAAAGCCGCACAAAACCTAAACCTTGATATAAATTATTTAATAAAAGTTAAATAAATAGCTTTTGGAGGTATTATGAAGAGGATTGTCTTGCTTAGGCATGGGCAAAGCCTGTGGAATAAGGAAAATAAATTCACAGGATGGACTGATGTCTTACTTACACCTGAAGGTCTGCAGGAAGCCAAAAAAGCAGCAATAATGCTGCGTGAAAATAATTTTAATTTTGATTATTGTTTTACTTCTTATTTAAGCCGGGCGATAGATACTTTAAATATTGTTTTAAAGGGTTTAAACCAAGAATATTTGCCTGTAGAAAAATCTTGGCGTTTAAATGAAAAACATTACGGCGTTTTGCAAGGCTTAAATAAAGCAGAAACCGCCCAGAAATACGGTGAAAAACAAGTTCAAATTTGGCGCAGAAGTTTTGATATCGCGCCTGCCGCACTTGACGAAGAAGATCCGCGCAACCCGGCTTTAGACCCAATGTATAAAAAAGTCCCTAAAGAACTTTTACCGCGCACCGAATCTTTAAAAGATGCAATTAACCGCACTTTGCCGTATTGGCAAAAAACAATTTTCCCAAAACTTAAAGATAATGATACTTTGCTTATTGTGGCACACGGTAATTCTTTACGCGGAATAATAAAATACTTAAAAAATATCAGTAACGAGGATATTGTTAATTTAAATCTGCCTACTGCAGTGCCTTATGTTTTTGAGTTTGATAATAATTTAAATTTAACCAAAGATTACTTTCTAGGCAATCAAGACGAGATTAATGCCAAAATAGCAAACACCGCCAAAATTTAATTAATACTTTAATGCGTGCAATTCCGACAAATATTTTTGAGAAAATTTTGATTTTCTCTGCGACAAAATAAAATAAAGTAAAACCGAGAGCATAAACCTGTCAATTATTTTTGAGATAATTTTAACTTTTCTTTGACGACGTGTACCAAGAAGTGAAACGAACGCAGTGAGTTTGCGGTACTCTAGGAAAAGAAAACTTAAAATTAGCCAAAAAGACTTTGACAGTAAAGAATGCTAATTGTATATCTTACAATGCGTTTTAACAATAGGTGCTCTAAATTTTGTATCATATATTCATGTACT
>JAZRHA010000005.1:0-17889 GCA_045644515.1 Elusimicrobiaceae bacterium
GAAACCCGGCTGTTGTTGCTGACCTCGTCGGCGATAATGTGGGCGATTGTGCCGGTATGGCTGCTGATATTTTTGAATCTTATGAAGTTACCATCGTTTCAGGTTTAATTTTAGGGCTTTCCTTATGGCATTTAACAGGGATGTATGAGTGGATAGTTTACCCGCTTTTAGTGCGCGGTATCGGCGTGTTCTGCTCAATTATCGGTACTTATGCCGTTAGGGATGACGGATTAAAAGGCAATGCCATGAAAGCAATTTTCAGAGGTTATGCAACATCGGCAATTATATCAATTGCCTTATTTATAGTAGTGGCTTACTTCTACTTACAAGGCTTAAAAGGCGGTTGGTGGAGGCCTTGCCTTGCAGTAACCATCGGCGTATTTTTGGCTATGGCTATTGATAGAATTACCGAACACTTTACAGGCACAACAGGTGCACCTGTTATCGAAGTTAAAAAATCAACCGATACAGGTTCCGCTACTACAATTTTGAGCGGTTTGGCTGTTGGGCTTGAAAGTTCCGTTTGGTCAATTTTAGTTATTGCGGTAACTATTTTTGCTTCAGTTTTAATCTTTGGTACTGTTGAAGGTTTAACACCTGCCGAAAGAGTTACATTTATCTTATACGGTGTTGCAATGACAGGTATCGGTATGCTTACCTTAACCGGTAACAATGTTGCTATGGACTCCTTTGGCCCGATTGCAGATAACGCAAACGGTATCGGCGAAATGGCTTGGCATGACGATAAAGATGCTAATACCAAAAAAGCACGTCAAATTATGGCTGACCTTGATGGTGTGGGTAATACCACAAAAGCCATCACAAAAGGTGTTGCAATCGGTTCAGCGGTAATTGCAGCAGTCAGTTTATTCGGCTCTTATATGGTTGATGTCAGCAATGTTCAAGAGGCTTTAAACAGCACCTGGGCAAAAGAAGGTTTAAACCAAACTTTGACTTTGCTTAAAAATATCGGTATAGTCGTTTCTAACCCTGTTGTGTTTGTGGGTATGCTTATCGGTGCGGCAGTGCCTTGGTTGTTCTCCTCTTTTGCTATCAATGCCGTAAGACGTGCAGCAAGTTTGATTGTTAAAGAAGTTCGCCGCCAATTTAAACTCGGTATACTTGAAGGTAAAGCAAAACCGGATTACGGCACAACGGTTGCAATTTCAACCGCTGCGGCACAAAAGGAACTTATCATTTTGGCTTTGCTCGGTATAGTTTCCCCCGTCTTTGTAGGTCTTTCACTGGGTGTTGAGGCTTTGGGCGGTTTCCTTGCAGGTATTATCGTTTCAGGCCAATTACTGGCGGTGTTTATGTCCAACGCAGGCGGTGCTTGGGATAATGCCAAAAAATTAATTGAGGACGAACCCAGCGATATTGCAAAAAATACAGGTAAGGGTTCAGAACGTCACAAAGCAAGCGTGGTAGGTGATACCGTTGGCGATCCGTTAAAAGATACTGCCGGCCCGGCACTTAACCCGATGATTAAAGTTGTTAATATGGTGGCAGTTATCGTTGCCCCTATCATTGTGGCTTATAATAATGAATACACAAAACTTTCCGCTTGGGGTTGGTGCATAGTTATTTGTTTACTTGCAATTTTGACTTTTGTAATTATGAAGAGCAAGAAACAAGTTTCCGAGTAGTTTTAGTTAAAATCAAATAAAAATATTACCCCCGCGTGTTTTTGGCGCGGGGGTATTTAATTATGAAATATACAGTTACTATTCTTTTCCGTCAAAGTCTTTTTGGTAAATTTTATTTTTTCTTTTTCTAGAGTACCGAGAGTCGCTCCGCTCCCGTTCTTCTTGGTACTCGTCGTCAAAGATAAAAATAAAATTTCCTCAAAAATACTTGCCGGGTTTACGTATTCGGTTTGGTTTTATTTTCCCCCACGTGCAGTTGGCACGGGGCTTTTATATAAATAAAAATTTTAAACAGGTTGTAAAACTTCTTCTAATGCTGTTAATGCTTGTTTTTCTTGCGTGGTGGGGCGTTCTATTTCCGCTAAAGGAATAGTCAAATCAAGTTCATTTACTGTGTTTAAAGGATAAGTCAGATACTTATTTAAAAAGCGGCGGCAAACATAGCGCGCTTTGTTTAAATAAACAATATCTTCAGTAGTGGAAAATGTTAAATTGTGTAAGTCTTCATTATGCAAAGCCGACCAAAAATCAGCCGGAATATTTAAGAGTGGTTTTTCCGCAACGCCAAAACCGCTTGCTTGCATTAAACGCAGCAAAAATGCCGGGGCCATGGCTTCATTAAATTTAAAATTTTCGAGTTCTGTTAGTGATTTTTCAAGCAAATAAAATTTGTTTGGGTTCGGGTTTTGCTCAGGTGTTAAACGGTGCATAAGTTCGCAAAAATAAAGTGCGACATTCGTTTTGCGGACATTTCGCCTTAAATTCGGGTAAACGGTAACAAGTTTCCCCCCCGTCGCACAACCTATGCTTGCGTTTGTCCTAAAATAAATACGTACTTCTGAATTCACAAAAGGCTCACTGAAGGCCTTTAATTTTGATGCCTCTTTATTTACGCCGGGGAAACGCAATACAATACGCCCATAGTTTAAAGAATAGGCACTTATCATGCGGTCACGTTCCCTAAAATGCCGCCTTAAGAGCACTATGATATTGTCATTGAAGTACATAGATATATAATAGCAAAAAAATAGGAAATTTTGCAGTTGCTATTATTTGCTGGCTAATTTTTTTTGCTAAAACCCCACCCCTAACCCCTCCGCCTTAAGAAGGGGCGGGGAATAAAAGGAACAAGTTTAATAAAATAAAGCCAAACTGTGCGCAACTACCTGGCAAGTATTTTTGAGGAAATTTTAGTTTTTTCTTTGACGACGAGTACAAAGAAGAACGGGAGCGAAGCGACTCTCGGTACTCTAGGAGAAGAAAAATTAAAATTTACCAAAAAGACTTTGACAGCAAAGATTAGTAATGCCGCAACCTCCTTGTAAAAATGATAAAATATATATATGATAGATAGAATTAAACGCCTTGAAGAACTTTTTTTACATGAAATCAATACTCATGTTACCCGTTTAATTGCAAGCGGGCATTTTACCGGTTTTATTACAATTACCGCCGTAAAAATTGCCAAAGATTTGGCAACCGCAAAAGTTTATTATTCCGTATTCGGAAGTGATGCGGATAAAAAACTTGCGGAAAGAAATTTTGAAGAACTCAGAACGAAAATCGGCGGGTTACTTAGGCCGCGTTTGCATTTAAAACGCATACCGTCATTTCATTTTATCTTAGATAATACGCCTGAAAAGGCCGCACGCGTTGAAGAAATTTTTAATAAAATAGAAAAAGAAGAACACCATGAATAGATTAACGCAATTTAAAAAATTAAAAGAAGCAATAAATAAAGGCAAATACTTTTTTGTTGCCGGGCATCAAAATTGCGACGGTGATTCTTTGGGATGCACTTTGGCAGTAGCCTCCCTTTTAAAAAGACTTGGCAAAAAAGTTTATGCTTACAGTAAAGACCGCCCGGGTGAGGACCTTTTGTTTTTACCTAATTTAGATACCGTTCACTTCGGTGAAATGCCTAAAAATCAAAAAATAGATACAATGTTTTTGCTTGAGTGTTCCGATAAAAAACGCGGCGGTGATTTTGATGAACTTTTTAAAAGTTCCAAACATATTTTAAATGTGGACCATCATGTTACAGGTGAAAAATACGGTACTGTTAATTATATCGCGCCTTATGCATCGTCAACCGCGGAAATTATTGTTCAGCTTTTTGAATTTTTAAAAGTTAAACCGACTGCTAAAGAAGCCACTTGTTTGTATACCGGTTTGGTTACAGATACCGCGCGCTTTTTACACTCAAATACTACGGCAGAGGCCTTGCGTTGCTCTGCATATATGCTTGAGTGCGGTGCTGATATTCACACGATAAATGAGGTTTTATATAACACAAAATCTTATAAAGAAGTTAAACTTTTAGGGCGTGCGCTTGAAAAACTTGTTTTGCACCATGACAAAAAAACAGCTGAAATTACTTTAAAAAATACAGATTTCAAAAGTTTCAAAATTGATCCGCGCTATACGCAAGGTATTGTAAGCAGGCCGGTTAAAATACCGTCTGTGGAAGTATCTGTTTTGCTTCGTGAAGAGCCGGACCGCGTAGCAGTAAATTTGCGTTCAAAAGGTAATGTTGATGTAAGCGCGATTGCTTATAAATTCGGCGGCGGCGGCCACGCGCGCGCAGCCGGTTTTAAACTCCTTGGTGCGAAAATTGAGACGGTAAAAAAAGATTTACTTAAAGAAATAAAAAAAGCAGTTTCTAAACTTAAATGAACATTACAAGTGCCTTACTCGCCGTAGATAAAACAGAAGGGTGGACTTCCCATGATGTTATAAATGTTTTGCGCGGTAAACTAAATTTCAAAAAAATCGGACACAGCGGAACTTTAGACCCTTGCGCAACGGGTTTGCTTTTGCTTTTACTTGGAAACGCAACAAAAAAACAGCCCGAATTTTTGCATTTGCCTAAAGTTTACCGTGTTGCTTTAAAACTAGGAACAGCCACAAATACTTGGGATAAAATGGGTGAAGTTATAGATCAAAAACCTTATAAAATGCCGACTGAAACAGAACTTAAAAATGCCTTGCAAAAATTAACCGGGGAGGTTTTGCAAAAGATACCGTTTTTTAGTGCAAAAAAAGTGGCAGGTAAACCGATGTACACCCATGCGCGCGAAGGCGCAAATATTGAAAAGGAAACCAAAACTACCGTATATAAATATGAAAATATTTCAATAAAAGACGGTTTAATTTGTTTTGATGTCTTTTGTTCTAGCGGAACTTATGCCCGTTCGCTTGGTGTAATGCTTGCAGAACTTTTGGGAACTTGCGGACATTTGGATAGTTTACGCCGCTTAAGCATAGGTGATTATAATTTAGACGGCGCAATAACACCCGAACAAATAAAAAATGCGCCTGTTGAGGAAATTTTAAAATGCCTAAAACCTTTATAACCATCGGCACTTTTGACGGCGTGCACCGCGGCCACAAAAAATTATTTACTTTGCTTAAATACGAGGCAAAAAAATTGGGGATTTCCCCCCTCGCATTGGTGTTTCAATTTCCGCCCAAAAATATTTTAAATAATAATTTACAGCAAAGTGTTTTGCTTGATTTAAAACAAAAAAAAGAACTTTTAAAGGATATAAAAACTGTTTATCTTGATTTTAATAAAATCAAAAATTTGAGTGCTGAAGATTTTTTTGATTTGCTTTTAAAGAAATATAAAATGGGTGCGATTATCGTCGGTAAAGATTTTGCTTTCGGCAAAAACAGGCAAGGCAATATTGCGTTTTTGCGTGAAAAATGCAAGCAAAATAATATACCACTTTTTGTTATTGATTTTGAGGAAGAAGGCCAAAGCAAAATATCATCTTCCCGTTTGCGCGCTGCTTTGAGGGCAGGAGAAATTTCCGCATTTAACAAAATGCTTGGGCGCAATTTTGCTTTAGAAGGCAAAATAATAAAAGGCAATCAGCTTGGACGTAAAATTGGTTTCCCGACTGCAAATTTAGATATTTCTAAAGAGCAAGTTTTGCCGCGCGGTGTTTTTGCGGTGCTCGGTTATCTTAACGGGAAAAAATATAAAGGTATTTGTAATATCGGGGTAAAACCTACAGTTACAATTAATAGTTTACCTACAGTGGAAGTTTTTATTTTTGATTTTAACAAAGATATTTACGGACAATTTCTAAAAGTAGAATTTATACAGAAAATCAGAGATGAAAAAAAGTTTGACGGCCTTGGTGAACTTACAAAACAGATAAATGAAGACTGTGCAATTGCCCACAAAATACTTTTAAAATTTTGATACAAAAATTCCTTGCCAATTAAGCAAGGGATTTAAAAAGATTATTCTCTATCGTAAACGGCTGTGTAAGCTAAAAGGGTAACCATTACAAGCGACATTGAACTGTAAACGAGCCACCAAATGCGTTCCGAATTAATTTTAAGCACAAAAATTGCTTCCCACATAAAGGTAAGAAGTAATTTAACCGTAAGTAGCCAAAGACAAAAGGCTACTAAACGAAATAGGATATCAAGTATTCCGTAAAACTTACCGTTTCTAAATGAAGAGCGGAAAGAATTTGCAATATTATTTAAAATTATTCTCATAATAAGATTTTACAAAGCTATTTTATAAAAGTCAATAGTTTTTGGAACAAATAATTATGGGTACAAATTATTGTTTATTTTCTGTTAATAATTTGCTAAACTAATAATATATATCATTTAAGGGGTCAAATATGAAATATTGGGTGTATATAAATGACGAGGTTTCTCAAAAGCCTTATAGCGAGGCTGAATTACAACAAATAGCAGGTTTTGGACCAAATACTTTAATTTGTTCTGAGACTTCTGCCGTAAGTTCGGAGCCGGATTGGAAGCCTGTTAGAGAATTGCTTCCGCACTTAGTGAGGCCGAAGGCTCCTAATTTTTCAAAATTTCGCCCCAAGCCACCAGTTAATCAAGATAGTTCAGATAGGGAAATATCTGGTCAAAAAGCTAAAGCTCCTATAACAGAAATTGAAAGAGATCCCGAGTTAGAAGTATTTCCTGAAATAGAAGAAGAAGAAACTTTTATTTCCGAACCTCAAAATGACCAAGAAGACGATGTATTGGAAGTACCTTTTGATAATGATTTTGAAGTTCCGTTTGACACGAACAAGAGTTCAGAAGAAATTGCCCGGGAGGCAGAAGAACTTCTGGCTAAACCTATTTCAACTGAAATTGAAGAATATAATACTGATGATCAAAGAACGGAATTAATTGATTATGCATCGGATATGCAGAAAATTTTGGAAGATACAATCAGAAAAACTGATTTTTATCAAAACGAATCTAAAAAGGAAAAAACCCATCACACTAGAACTTTTATAGCAGAAGATCTGATTTCTAAGACAACTTTAGATTTATCTGAGGATCCTAAAAAAGAAGATTCAGAGAAAGCAGATAAAAAATCTGATGATAAAGATTCAAAATCTGCATCTGAAAACAAGGCGGAAAAAGAACAAACAGAGAAAAATGAACAAGAAACTCAAGAAGAAACATCAGAATCAGAAACAAACTCTTTAGATGAACTTTTAGAGGGATCTGCTGAAAAAGATGAGCAGCAATCTGTAGAGGATAATTCGTCTGCAGAAAGTGAAGAAGAATCTAAGAATGAAACAGAGGATTCGAATGCCGTATCAACAGCTGAGACTCCTGAACAAGAAAATGAAGCCAAACCTTCTACAATAAAGGAAGATAATGTATCACCAAAAGATGAAATACATAAATCAGATGAAAAATCTGAATCTTCTGATATTGAACAAAAAGATGCTGATTTGGATGCAAGCGATTCTTCTGAACAAAAGAAATCAGAGCCCGTTGAAGCAGAACCGGTACAATCAGATCTCCCATCATTAGATGATATACCGAGTGCTAAACATGAAGAATCAAAACAATCTGAGGCAGAGCCGGAAGAAGCAGATCGCGAATCATCAGATGATGTATCTAGTGCTAAACATGAAGAATCAAAACAATCTGAAGCAGAGCCGGAAGAATCAGATCTTGCGTCGTCAGATGATTTATCGAGTGATAAAAATGAAGAATCAAAACAATCTGAAGCAGAACAGGTACAAGCAGATCTTCCATCATTAGATGACATCCCGAGTGCTAAACATGAAGAATCAAAACAACCTGAGGCAGAGCCGGAAGAAGCAGATCTTGCATCATTAGAAGAATCCACGAAATCAAAAGAGAAAAGTAAACAACAAATTGAGGATGAAGAAATTCAGAATTCCTCAGATAAAAAAATTAGTGAAAAAGAAAATAAAGATGCTGATTCTGATGCGTCCGATTCAGAGGAAGAACAAAAAGATTTAAAGGAAACTCCCTCAGAAAAGGAATCAGTACAAGATATCACTGATGAACAAAAAGATAATGAAAAAGCAGAAGAATCGCCAGACGATAAAAAGCCTGACCAAAATTCTAATGCAGATGAAATGGAAATTTCTGAACCTACTAATGAAGAAGAAGCAGCAGAAAGATTAGCAAACACTTCAATAATGAATGGAATCACGATATCTGATGATGATACTACAGCTGCGGTGTTGGATGAAATAGCAAGAGAAAAAGAACAAAAATCTAACATGGAATCTACTGCTAGCAGGCTTTTTGAGCAGTTAGAAAATACTTATAAGGATGAAGGTGAAGTAACAAATAAAACATCCTTGGAGGCCGACGTTGATCTTCCGGATGATTTAGGTGATGAATCTTCTGATGAAGATAAAGAAGATAATGAAGATGAATTCTTAAAAACTTTCACCACAAGCGTAGAAGAAGTGTTTTTAGATCAACCTACGGCTATTATATCAGATTATGTTCCTCCAAGTGAGGATAAAAATATACATACAACTGCCCCTGGTACTGAAAGTAATATTAAACGTGAAAAACCTTCAGATATAAAAACAGTACCTTTAGTTCCTGATGCTTTAGGGCAGGAAATATGGTCCTCACCTTATGTTGAAAGTGCTACAGCTAAAGTTAGGGCAACTTCAGCGATTTTTAACTTGTTTAAATGGATATTCTTAATTTTAGTATTGACTATAATGGGTGTCTTATTGTTATCCGGGCTTGCGGTAATGAAAATAGTGCCTGAGAAATTATCCCCGATACATGCTGTAATTTATTCTTTACAAAAGACCCCGCAAGAAAATAATAATAGTAGTACTGATCCATTAGATGAGGATTTGGAACCTGCAATTATTGAAGGTGAAAATGGTATTGTATCCGAGTCTCAAGATGAGGTTATTAACCCTGACGTTGTTATAAACAAAGTTAGGAATTATTCATTTAATGACGGTACAACTTTGGAAGTGCGGATAAATGAAGTAAATAAGAATATAATTAATGAAATTGAATGGTCCGCCGATTCTACGGATGAGCAAGATGTATATTCCGTAGCGGTTAAAATACCCCAAAATAAAGAGGGGCAGGGATTCTCATATAGATTTAATTATAATGTTGTAGACAATGTTTTAACCCCAACGACGTCCGAAGCAAAAAATATAATGGAAAATTATTAATTTAGTTTTCTCTTAAATATTATTAACCCCCCCGTCTAAATGACGGGGGCTTTATTTACCCAAAAGACCTATTTCAATATAGGTCTTAGTTCTCTTGAAGAATTAAGCAAAAATTGAAATAATTTACTAGGAAGGGTATTTGTTATGAAAAATTTTATGAAGAAAAAAATAAAAAAGATACTGAGTTCGGCACTAAGTCTTATGTTGCTTACCTCTATACAAGTATTTGCACAGGAAGTTCAAGTGCAAAGGGCTATATCTGAGAGCGAAATGCTTGAACTTGAAAAAGAATTTACCGACGTAAGGGAAATGTTATTATCATTTCGCGATTACTTTGATAAAAAATTGGCCGGTTTTAAAATGAAAAAGGGACAATATTTTAACGGCTATTTATTTTGGGAAAATTTAGGAACAGCCCAAGAAAAAATAGCGAAATTAGATGAGGCATACATAAATTTACTGGACAAAACTTACAGTTACGCAGATTATATTCTTGACGAGGAAAGTAAAACCGCTTTAGACAGATTAACTTATAAATATTTGGGTACGCCAGGGGTAACGGTAAAAAACTATCATCTGAAAGAAGGTGCAATGCTGGAAAAGATACGTGGTGTTTTAAACGGATTAGATAAAATTTGGTTTTCAGCAAAGAGTTATGAAAAGATTTTTGAGGCAGCCAAAAAACAGGAAAGTGTAATCAATGATTTAGTATCTGCTTTGGATACAAGGTTAACAGAAGTAAGAGGGGTTTTTGACAGATCAGCAGAAAGAAATAATGCAATATATATTGATAATACGCAGGAAATTTTTGAAAAGCATATTGTTAATGATGATGTTCTAAATCGTATTTTCAGGGTTGTATCTAAAGAAGACCGGGAGGCAATAGGCCTGCTTATTAACAAAAATAATTTAAAAGCAAGCAAATTGGAACTAGCGGCAGGTATAAGAAAATATCTTATAAAGAACGGTTATAAAAATGTGTCGCCCGTTTTTAAATTATTAAAAGCAGGTGTTCTAGAAACTTGGGAAGCAAAAGAATTTGAGAAAACAGTTGGTTCAAAATATGCACAATTAATGGAAGATTTACCCATTATGCGTAATGGCAGGTATGTTCCCCTGAAGTATACAATAAGAAGAATAATGCGGTTAACACCTTTAATGGTTGTTGGTGCGGTATTAACGGCCGGCGCTGTAACGGAAATTAAGAGTGATAATAGGTTTTCCAAAGGTTCCGTTAACGTAAGAAAGATGAAAGAACTTAAAGAGAAAATAGAAAACGGTGAGGCTTCATTGACAGAGGCTGCGGTATATTATAGCGACGAGAGCAGTTCATCAGTAGTGGGGAGAAATCCGGAACATCTCATAAATGGAATTACTATCGCTTTGGCAGCCAAACAAGCGGATAAAGATTTTGATATTATAGCGCAAAATGTGCAAATTGAATACAGTAAAATGACCGAACAAAAAGTGAAAAATAAATTCTATATATTTTATGAATCGTCTGTCAGTAAAGTTACAGGAGATATAATGAGTGCCCAAAGGACCTAATGTGGAATAGGTCCAAATTCACTTGTTATTGCAAAAGAAAACTTTTAAAATTTTATTAGATGTAGGGCAATATGCCCAAGGAGAACTAAAATGAAACAAAAGATGAAAAAATGCTTGTGCTTAATGTTAAGTTTCGTATTTGTTTTATCAAATTGCACTCAACTTTTTGCACAGACAGTACCTACAGCACTAGACCAACAGGCTATTAAGGCCGGAGCAACAGTACCCGAAAAATTGTTAGCAAAAACTACGGAAGATATGGCTAAGGTAAGGCATAGTTTAGAAAACTTAAAATTCTATGCAGATAAAGTTCTTAAACAAAGCCAATTCGCTACAGTAGAACCTTATGTATTAGAACGTTATAATAAATATTTAAAAGAAGTTGAAGACTTATATACATCTGTTGTTAACAGAACAATCGCTTATTATAAATATTTAAACTCCCCATAGTTAGACGGGACAGGCGGTGCAGAAACAATTATATCAAGAGCAGCCCGTCAATATACTTCTAAAGCACCTCGTTTGGTAGTAAACAATAGATATGCTTTGGAAGAAGGTGCCGCTATTAAAGCTATAAGAGAAGAAATCGGTAAAGTTATAGATTTAGGTCCAGAAGGTGTACATTATGCTGCCAATACTGCAAAGGTTGAAAAGCAAATGCAAATGACACTAAATTTCTTGAATGAACGTATTGAATATTATGACTATATATTAAAAAGAAACACAAAAGCACAAAAAGTACTTACCGGACGCGTTGATGACTTAATTGCCGAAGGCGTGATTACCAGAGAACGCATTATAAACTATGTTATAGAAAATATGAAACCGGAAGAAGTACGTCTCGTTGAGGTACTTAAGCAGGCTAAAGCCGGAGGTATGACACGTTTACAGATGGCTAGTGAATTGAGAAAATATTTAACGGCAATCGGTTCCAAAAGAGCAAAATCCCCGATACTCGGTTTAATGAGAAAAGCTTCATATAAAACTTTAAAATCTAATTTGACCCCGAAAACTCAAAAGTTTATTAAAGATTACCCTGAATTGCTGGAAGAGGGTAATACTGCTATTCCATCCCGTATTGCAAAGAAAGGATTAAGAGTAGGCCCTGTTGCAGTAATCGGTGCGTTATTAACGGCTGCTTTGATTACGGAAATAAAAAGTGACAATCATTTCGGCGTAGAAACTGTCAGTAATAGGCAACTTGTAAATCTTCAAAGAAGTATAGACAATGGTACTGCCGGTGATGCTGATATAGTTATGTTTTACAGCAATCCGCAAATTGATAGCTTAACTAATAAAGATACTAAGCATTTTATTAAATCCTTCAATTTGCTTATGGATTTAGAAGAAGCTGAAAAGAATTTTGATGTGATAGATAATATCTTATCAGATGAAGCACTAGCGGCAAATTATGATATTAATGCTAATGAGAAAGTTCAAAATGAATTGGATGCACAGTTAGTAAATATCTCTGAAAAAGTTGCACAGTACGAAAATATGCTATAAACTTCTAAAGTTTGTTTGAATATATCCCCCGGTTAATTTATCGGGGGATTTTTTTGTGATGTGTTAGGCAGAAAATAAAAAAATATGCTATAATTTATGTAGTCGCGCAGGTGGCGGAATTGGTTTACGCGTGCGTTTGTGGGGCGCATGCCTTTGGCTTGGGGGTTCGAGTCCCCCCCTGCGCAAAAAATTTGGAACCGGGCTTTACGCCCGGTTTTTGGTTATAAAAAACCCCGGGTTTTATTTCCCGGGGGTACTATTTATAAACTTACAATTTATTTTTTTGCTTTAGCGTCGCGGTTTTCTTTTTTTACGACTGATAATACAAGCAATACGCCGATAATACAAGCCACGATGCAGGAGTTAAATACACCTGCCCAACCCCAGTGGTTTTTAATAAACGACGCGCCGCTACCGGCCATAAAACCGCCGATATAAGCAAATAAACCGCAGAAACCGCAAGCTGCTGCCACAGATTCTTTTGTGGTTAAGAAAGAAATCTGAACGTTTAACAAGTTTTGCGGGCCGTCAACAAAGAAACCGATTGCTGCAATGAAGAAACATGTTAAAGCAATATGGTTTGGGCCTGCAAAAATATAGAAACCGTATGCAGCACCGGCGAGCAAAATAAAGTAAATGATATTTGCTGGTGAGCATTTACCGTTAAATACCTTATCAGTTAAAATACCTGCAACTATACCACCCAATGCACCAACCAAGGGGTTTAAAGTGAAAATAAGCGGAATGCTTGCTTTTGAAAGTTCGCGTGAATCTAAGAAAATTGCCGCCCAAGAAAGTGTTACATAGCGCACATAGTACACACACAAGAAAGCAATAGACAAAATCCAAATATATTTATTTGTAAGTACATATTTGCGGAGCAAAGTCATATAACTATCGCCGTCAGATTTTTCTTTTACCACTAATTGCTGCACTTTTTTATATTCTTCAACAGGCGGTAAGCCGACGCATTCCGGCGTATCGGTAACATTTGCCAAGATAAATATTGACGTAGCGATACCCATAATACCGGATAACACAAACACAAACTGCCATTGTATCCACGGAACAATATTGGTTAATTTCAAAATAACTGCGGCAATAATGGCTGCAATAGAAATACCTACTGTATGAGCAGAGGCCCATAAAGTCCATTTGCTGGCCCTTTCTTTAGGAGAGAACCAATAAGCAAAAATACGAGCTATCGGAGGGAAACCCATTGATTGAAATGCTTGGTTGAGTGTCCAAAAGAAAACTAAAAGATAAAATGAATGTAAGTAACCGAAAAAGAGGTTAATTACGGAAGATGCCATCAAGCCGAAAGCCAAAAAAACGCGGATGTTGCTTTTATCTGCCAACATGCCGCTTAAGAACTTGCCAACACCGTATGCAATAAGTGAGATAGATACCATTAAACCGAATTGGTCATCTGTCATGCCTGTTGATTGTTTGAACACGTGGGCAATCGGGTTTAAATTCTGGCGTGTAACGTAATACATAGCGTAACCGATATACGCACTAATAAACAATTTAACTCTGAATTTTTTATATTGTTTATCTACTTCTACAGGATCGGTTATTTTGTGAGTTGCCGGCGGCAACGGTTTAAACCAATCGAGAAACTTATGTAACATGATTTTTCTCCTTTAATTATAAATCTATAATTTGGTAGTGTCCTACACCTTTATTATATCATATTTTCCCTGATGTTCTACACAAATTTTTTGTTGTTAAAATCGACGATAAAAAACGGTCTGCAATTTGTTTGCAGACCGTTTAAAACCAGAAGTTAATATCTTGTTTATTGGGCAGGTTGTGGTTCTAAATTATCCCTGCCTGCTGTTCTGTTCAATTCCATGGCATGTATTTTACTTAATACTTCCATGCGAATATCATTTTGCGCGGCTTTATGTTCAGCTTCAATTTTCGCTTCAATCGCATTTAATGCTTCTGGTGTAATGCGGTAGTGGCTTGCTATTGCTTTTACAACTTTATCTAAAGGAATAGCTGCTATACCACCTTTATCTTTGGCTGCAGTCATTAAAGGTTCAATCTCATATTGCATCAGTATTTCATAAGTTAATTCTTTGGCATCAGCAGGTGCTGTGCTTTGTAATTTTTTAAGTCTTCTAAATATTGCATCACGTACTTTGTTGCGTTGAGCTTCATAGATAAGTGCATTTATTTCTTTATCTAAAGAACTTAAATTATGAGATCTCTCATTATATAATTGCGTTGCGATGGTATTTACTAAATCATCATGTTCTCTTTCAATGCCGTTTTCTGCATCTTTTGCCAAGATTTCATCTTGTTTGTTTTGGATAACTTGTGAAGTTATCGGGCGAGTAACTAAACGTTTCATTTCTTGGGCAAATGTACCGATATGTTTACCGTTTAACAGGGTAGCTAAAGTCAATGCCACAAAAGGAAGTGCCAAGGCGTATATATCAGGTGATGCAACTCCATGTGCAGCTAAGTTTTTAGCAAGAGAACCATAAAAGACTGTTGCAGCACCGCTTAGACGTGCTAAGGTATAGGCCATTGTTACGGCTGGTTTTTCATTTGGATATCTATCAATTGCTAATGCGTTTTCATAACCTGCTAAGTTAGCGAAACCTAAACCTGCAATACCCCAAAGTGCCATGCGAACACCGATAGGTAAACCAGGAATAAATGCTAACCCTGTAGTTATAGTACTTAAGGCACCTGATCCGCCGATAATACCTTGCGGTGATAATTTACCTTTTTTAACAAGTTGGGATAAATATTGGCGGCCAAGATATACACCTAAATATGCTGTACCGAAGGTCAGTAATGAACCGACGGCTGTAGGTGTTAAATTCTGTGTCAAGTGTAATGCGGTTGACGGGAATATACCGGATGTAATACCAAAGGCTGCAGCACCGGCAAGAGGGAGTTTATTAAGCCCTAATGCCATCGCGCCTGCTAAAGGAACACCGTTCTTTTTAAAGAAATCCTTTGTTTTAGTTAAGAAGGTCTTTTCTTTTTCTTCAGTATCATTATCAGGAGATGGTTTTTCTATATTTTCTTGCGGTTTAATAATGCCCACAGTTTTAGCCAAAGCAATTGCTATTTTAGTACCAAAATAACCTAAAGTTGCCGCTAATGCTATACCTACTAAAGGTGAATTTTGTAAGGCAGTAACTACCGGGGCGCCGGCATCAGATTTTATGTAATTACCAATAATAGCACCAGGGCCTGAATTAAACATCATACCAGCGAAGTGGTACAAAGCAACTGCAGCCATCATCTTAATAAGATACTGAGAGCCTGCTGCGGGTATAGATACTGTGAAGAAATTGGATAATTTCTGGAATATATTGTTAGATGTATTCGGATTTTGAATAGATTGTTGTTCTTCAATACCTTCGGTAATATGTTCATCTTGAGTACTTGTTGATACTTCTTCAACAGGTTCTTCCGTAATTGGTTTTTCATTAATTAAATTTTCATATTCTTGTTCGTGCGCTTTGCTTTCTCTTTTACCTGTAATTTCATCAGCACGATCTTTATAACCTCCGGAGAAGGCAAATAAAGTATTATGCAATATATTTGGGAAAACATTTACGACACGTCTACCAAAGGCAGTAAGTTCCCCTCCTATACCCGGTTTGTTTGGTTTAATTGGGGAATAATTGCGTGTTTTTGAGAGTAATAAACTTGTAAATGCAATTCCAGGTACTACTGCCGCTAAAGCATATAATGCAACGAATGCCTTGATATCTGATAAAGCAATTAAGGTTGTAACTGGGAAGAATAAGTACCCAGTCATTGTACCTATAGAAGCACCTGCATTTGCAAAGCCTGTACGTGCGGTGCCTGTATTGGTGTCATTAGAATTTTCTTTAATAAATATACTGTTTGAAGGTTTTACAGCGCCGTTAGTAAATACACCTAATATAAAGGAACCGGCTGCTAAACCTGCAATTTTTGCAGCTAATGTCGGTGCGGCAACAGCTGCTGCACATAAACCAAGACCTACGCTTGAACCAAGTAAACCAACAGACAATGTAGTTTTGAGGCCCAAAGTTTTTTGAAGCCCTGTAAATATTACGCTTGAAACATTACCTAATTGTGAATGGGAAACGTTTTTTTGTAAATCTTTGTAGTCGCTCATCCCCAAAGCTGTGGCTTGTTGGCTTACTGTAGATTGCGGTAAACCGCCAAAACCTTCTGTAATACCTGCAACTCTGGCAAGGAGTTCAAAGGCTGAGTCTGAATATAAGCGTATTTTAAATATCGGTGTTTTTCCGTCATTGTTAAGCGTACCGTTTTGTAAGTCGGAAATTACACGATAGTAATTGGTCTCCGCAGCTATTTTTCCACCTTCAATAAACGGTTCATAGATACCACGTTGGCTGCCGTCCGGTTTTGCTAAAACTAATTCATAAGACCCATCTTTTGCTTTAACAAACATCAAGGTTTCATCTGGAGTAATATTTAATTTATTCCATTGGGAAATTGCCTTTTTATCTGCAAATTCAATTTGAACAGCATAATTGTACGGCATAATTTCGCCTTGTGCATCTTGTAATTTTATTTTGGTCGTTATTGTTTCTACGGATTTTGGTGCTATGCCTTGTAAAGCAGATTCAAAAATTTTTGCATATTGTTGTAAATATACATCTTCACTTAATGCCTTACTAAGATTTTGCGTGAATAAGTCATTATATTCTTTTGTCCCGGGCAATGTTTTACCTTCTTTGTATGCCTGCCTTGCCATAGTAACAAATTGTTTGTTTGTTTGTGCTTGAACTTCCGCAAACAATCTATCTGCTTTTCTTGCTAAACTATTCATTTTAAATTTGCTAAGTTTCGGGTATGCATTAGCTAAATTTTGTAAGAAGGTTTCTTTATTAAAGAAAGTATTTCCATTAGCTTCGCCTTCAAAAGTAGTATTATCTGCAATATTTTCTTGATCTGTTGATGGTGTAGTAACTTGATTGTCCGTTACACCAAAGAACGGTGCTGCAGCTAAAGTTGTACCAATTACTGCAGGTAAACCAAAGGTTGCTGTTAAACCTGCACCAGCAAGCAAGCCTGTAAAAATAGCCGCTTTTCTAAACGGTGCTTTTTGCATCGTTACTAATCTCGGTTCATTTTCAGGTGCAATAAATGTATTTTTGATTGCTGTTAAACCACCGCTTATAGTAGTAGCCAAGGTACCGGGTTGACGTAGAGATACTGGTGTAATACCTGCACCTTTAAACGTATTAGGTATTTTACTTACCGTACGGCCGCTTGAACCTATTTGAGTGTTTACCCCTGTCCTGTCAAATAAGGTTATAGGATTTTCAAATATTTTACCCTTTTCTATTGTGCTTACTACTTCCGTTGGCGCTTTTGCCAGCATCCTGGCTTCTACCGCAGGGGCTTCACCTGTTCCAAATGCCAATCCTGATGCCGCTGTGTTCTTTATACCGGTCCTTGTCGTAAGTAACGATTTACTGTCTTTTACAGCCGCCTTTAAATCCCCTATACCACCTAATTCTAAACTGATATATGTGTCAAAGATCTTCTTTTCCACTGCATTCATTTGGCTGTACGGCTTTTTGAAGATATTATTTGCCTTCTTGGATGCTTTTTGTGATTTTGCCCTTACTTTATTCAATGCACTTTCAGGTTTTACTGCAGTTTTTGCTTTTGCAGGTTTCGTTTTCTGGGTTGCTTCTGCTTTAGGTTGTACTTTGGGTTCT
>JAZRHA010000006.1:0-16754 GCA_045644515.1 Elusimicrobiaceae bacterium
TACGTAAAACTACAATGAGAATAAAAATCAATACGGTTATTTCAGTTGGAGAGTTTAATACATCTTCGACTATTCTACTCATAAATATCCTCCTTAACTAAATAGATTGTATAAATTTAAACTTGTTTCCGCGGATGTTTCACTGTGTAAAAAGTAAAAAGATTGATAGATATAAATAAAACTATTGCACAAATTATCATCAAATAACGGCTGAATTTAATATAATCAAGCAAATTTAAAACTGCATTTGTGATAATAATCAAAATTATACTGCCAAAACTTTTTTGTAAAATTTTTACATATCCCCTTTTTATAACTATTTTACCGTACCTCACACCTAACGGAAAGCCAAAAGCCCCGCCAATTGCAATTAAAACACCGAGCAACAGAATATGTGTGTGGAATTTGCCCCCGGCAAATAAATAAAACATTGAACCGCTTATTGTTGCCGTTAATAATAAAAAACGCACTGCCTTTGTGGCATATTTTTCCGCAATTTTAAAACCGTTTATTATCATAGGCCTAAAAATTAAAGCACCACTAATACCAAGTACCGAACTTATAATCCCGACAAACATTCCGCAAAAAAGTGCTATTATGCTTTGTAATTTTGAAATATTCGGTTTTTCATTTTGGTTTTTTGCAGTTTTACCAAATAAACTTTGAAAGCCGATAAAGAGCATCACAAAAACAAATAAACAAAGTAATGCTTTTGAACCGAATCTATTATATAAATAAGCATTTATCAAACGCCCGCTAAAAGCAGTTGAAATAACACCTATTGCCATAGGTAAAGCAAGCGCACGCATTACGGAAAATTTAGCCCAAGAAGTATTTTTTACTTCTTTTAAAACTGTCGGTGCGGTGGAAAATACCATTTGAAGTAATGCCGCCCCAACGGCCTCTAAAGGTTGAAAACCGAAAATTAGCATCGTAGGCACTATAAGCCAACCGCAACCGACACTCCAAAAACCACCGCAAAGCATGCCGATAAAACCAATTAAAGGGAAAACTAAATAAGCGTACCATTCCATAAATATATTTTACCATATTGAATTTTACGCGTCCTCGTTCCGCATTATATTGTAGTGCGCGCAAAACGTGCTTGCATATTTAAGTGCTTTTTGATTTTTCTACTCCTAAAGTACCGAGATGTCGCTTCGCTCCACGTTCTTCACGGTACTCTTCGTCGTAGAGAAAATCAAAAATCATCTTAAATCTACTGCGCAGCGCGAAAACATGCACGTGCGCTATGATTTTAAACCCTAATATATACCCCAGCGCTAAAAAATTAACGCTGGGGTAAATTTAAAACCAAAACAAAATATTATTTAGTTTCTTCTTTTGTTTCTTGCGGTTTTAAGGTAGGGAATAAAATTATTTCCCTGATAGAATCTTGTGCGGTAAGCATCATGCAAATTCTATCAATACCTATACCCATACCGCCCGTCGGCGGCATACCGGATTCCATTGCGATAATATAGTCCATATCAACAATGTCGGCATCTTCGTTTTTGCTGTCTTTTGCCTTTTCCGCCGCTTGGTCTTTAAGGCGCTGATATTGGTCAGCCGGATCATTAATCTCAGAATAAGCATTTGCAATTTCTTGGCCTCCGGCCACAAAGGCCTCAAAGCGTTCAACAATGGCAGGATCGCCCGGTTTATTTTTGGAAAAGGGACTAACTGCCGTCGGGTAATCCATAACAAAGACAGGATCGGAATATTTTGAAACAATCTTTTCATCAAATACTGCGTCAAAGATTTTGTTTGCCGCTTCGCTTTCATCAAATTTAACACCGGCTTTTTTGGCAAGGGCGACAAGTTCCGGTTTTTTGAAATGGCGGCCGTCCAAAATATTATGTATATCTTCGCCGAAAGTTTCCTTCCAAACTTCAGGCAAATAAACACGTTTAAAAGGCGGCACCAAATTAACTTCATGCCCGCGGTAATTAACTTTTGTTACACCGATTGCCTTGGCAGCATTACCGATAAGTTCATCAAATAAATCTGCCATTGTGTTGACATTACCGTATGCTTGGTAAAGTTCCATCATAGTAAATTCGGGGTTATGTGTTGTATCTATACCCTCGTTGCGGAACATTTTGCCGATTTCGTAAATCTTATCAAGCCCGCCGATAACAAGGCGTTTGTGGTAAAGTTCCAAAGCAATACGCATATACAAAGGAATTTTTAAAGCATTATGGTAAGTTTGGAAAGGCTTTGCAATTGCACCGCCGGCACTTGCGGTTAAGGTCGGGGTTTCAACTTCCAAATAGCCTTTACCGTCTAAAGTTTTACGGATGGAAGAAATAATTTTTGCTCTTTTGACAAAAATTTCTTTAACATCTTCATTTGAAATTAAATCAAGGTGGCGGTTCCTAAAGCGGATTTCCGTATCTTGCAAGCCGTGGAATTTTTCCGGCATAGGGCGGACTGCTTTTGAAATTAAATCAACGCTCGTTGCTTTGATTGTTTTTTCACCGGTTTTAGTTAAAAACAAATGCCCTTTAACTAAAACGAAATCACCGACGGCAATATGTTTTTTGAAAAATGTATAAGGTTCATCACCGAGTGAATCTTTTTGCACATAAATTTGCATTTTTGCGGTAACATCTTTAATGTGTGCAAATGCCGCTTTACCCATAGAGCGAAGTTGCACCAAACGGCCGGCAACCGCAACTTCTGTATTTTCCGGCAGGTCCTTTGCTTCGGCGCAGGTTTGTTTTGGATCAACATGCGCAGGGTATGGGTTAAAACCGCTTTCTTTTAAGGCGGCAATTTCTTCCCTTTTATGTTTTATAATTTCATCAAGCGGGGAAAGTTTTTGATTGTTTTCCATTTTATTTATGCTCCAAGAGTAAGGTTATAGTTGTCATTTCCGTAACGACGGATGGGCCGAAATATTGAATAGGACCGGGGAAAGTATAGCGGTCGTTTTTAGCCCAATCTTCACGATTCTTTTTTAAGAAGTTAAACGGTTTCCCTTTAAGTTCAACTAATGCTTTGCGAATAACCGGTTTATCTTTACCTTTACGTTTTTCAACGTTCATCATCATGGTTAAAGGTATACCTCCGCAAACCCAGGCATCTGCTTTTTTGGTTAAATTTCTGACGGATGATAAATAACCGCTGCAATCATTAAGTGCTAAAATTGCGGCATTGTAACCCAAGGCATAAGTATAAGTTGCATCAAATGTTGATGGGATACCGCAACGCCCTTCGTAACCGAAAAAGTGTGTGATAGTAGAAAATTTACCGTTATATTTGCCTGCTTTTTTAAGTTCTTTTAATTTGGTTTTTAGCATTTCAATTAAAAGTTTTTCCGTCTCAATTAAAGAAACTTGCACATTACCGTGCGGATCGCGGTCAAGCATAAGTTGGTTTGCAATACCTTCCGGTAAAGATTCCATTAAAGCTGCCAATGTTTTGGGGAGTTTGGAAATAATAAATGCTTTCTTTTCTTTAATTGTATTGAGTTTGGAAAGTTTTGTTTCATTATCTGCAAGTAAATCGTTTAATGCGGAAATTAAAGATTTCATTTCCGGAATAAATTCAATTAAACCTTCCGGAACTAAGACGACACCGAAATTCTTGCCTGCTTTTGAGCGGTCAACAACAACTTTAGCGATATCGTTAACAATTTGCCCTAAAGTTTTCTTTTGCGCTAAAACTTCTTCGCCAATTAAAGTGATATTCGGGTGTGTTTTTAAGGCAACTTCCAAAGTGATATGTGAAGCACTGCGCCCCATTAAACGGACAAAGTGCCAATATTTACGGGCGGAATTTACGTCGCGGCAAATATTACCGACAAGTTCCGCATAAATTTTTGTGGCTGTATCAAAACCGAAGGATGCTTCAATTTGCGCATTTTTTAAATCGCCGTCAATAGTTTTGGGTACGCCGATAACATTAACCTTAACGCCTTCTTGCTTAAAATATTCGGCAATAACAGCGGCATTTGTGTTTGAATCATCACCGCCGATAATTACAAGAGCATTAAATTTATTTTTCAAAATATTTTCTTTTGCGGTTTTAAGTTGTTCCGGTGTTTCAATTTTTGTGCGGCCGGATTGAATTAAATCAAAACCGCCGGTGTTCCTGTAATCAGCCATAAGTTTGGGGGTAATTTCAACAAATTTGTTTTCTAAAATACCGCTTGGGCCGCCCAAGAAACCGTATAATTTATTTTTAGCATTTGCTTTTTTAAGGCCGTCTAAAATACCGGCAATAACATTGTGGCCGCCTGGTGCTTGGCCGCCTGATAAAACAACTGCCATTTTGATAACTTTTTTATTTACTGCCGGGTTTTTGCCTTTTGTGAAAGTGATTTCCGGCATACCGTAAGTGTTTGGAAACATTGCTTTAATTTTTGCTTGGTCTGCCACGCTTTTTGTGGGTTTACCGATTTTGACTTTTACCGCTGCTGCACCGTTTTTTAATACGGCCGGCAAAGTGGGTTTAAATTTGATTCTTTCCGCTTGAAGGGGTGAGTGATTCATAATATAATTTCTCCTATACTGCTATATATTTATATTATATAAAATTAGGACGAGTTATTTTAATGTAAAAAACCCCCGTTTCAAACGGGGGTTTCATTAACAAGAAATAAATTATTTCTTTTTACCGCTTGGAACAGGGGTGCCTGTGCCGAGGTAAATTTCTTTTAATTTATCTTCTATTTGCTTAGCAACTTCGGGGTTGTCTTTTAAGTATTGGCGGGCATTTTCAGCACCTTGGCCTAATTTCTCGCCATTATAAATAAACCAAGTACCACTCTTTTCAACAACTTTACTGTCAACACCCATTGTTATTAAGCAAGATTCGCGGGAAATACCTTCGCCATGCAACATGGTAAATTCTGCTTGCCTGTACGGTGGTGCAACTTTATTTTTAACAACTTTTGCACGCACACGTGTGCCGATAACTTGTTCGCCTTGCTTAATGTTTTCAATTTTTCTTACATCAATTCTAACTGACGAATAAAATTTTAGAGCAAGACCTCCTGGTGTTGTCTCCGGGTTACCGAACATTATGCCGATTTTTTGGCGTAACTGGTTAATAAAAATAATGCTGGTTTTTGTTTTGTTTAGTAAACTTGTTAATTTGCGAAGGGCTTGGGACATCAGCCTTGCTTGCAAACCGACATGTGCATCACCCATTTCCCCCTCAATTTCCGCTTGCGGAACAAGGGCGGCAACGGAGTCAACAATAATCAAATCCACCGCACCGGAAGAAACTAATTTTTCCGCAATTTCCAAAGCTTGTTCGCCGCTATCGGGTTGGGAAATTAAAAGTTCATCCGTATTAACACCGATTTTGCTGGCATAAACAGGATCTAAAGCATGCTCGGCATCAATAAAGGCAACTATACCGCCGTTCTTTTGCGCTTGCGCGGCAATATGCAAACTTAAAGTTGTTTTACCGCCGGCTTCAGGGCCGTAAATTTCAATAACGCGCCCGCGCGGTATACCGCCGATACCAAGAGCTAAATCTAATGAAAGTGCGCCTGTTGGGATACATTCCACTCTTTTAACAACATTATCGCCAAGTTTTGAAATGGCGGTTTTGCCGAAGGACTTTTCAATCTGGCTGATTGCAAGTTCCAATGCTTTTGCTTTATCCAAAGCGGCCTGTTTGTCTTTATTTTCTGCCATATACTCTCCTATTTCTTATGGGGCTTTTGGGCCTTAAAGGTTAATTTTTGTTTTGTTTCATCAAAGTCTACTGAAATTGTTGTTCCTTGCGGATATTGACCGACCAAAATAAACTCGGCTAACGGGTCCTCAAGTTCGCGTTGTAATGTGCGGAGCAAGGGGCGTGCGCCGTATTTCGGCTCATATCCGTTTTTGGCTAAAAATGCTTTTGCTTCTTTAGTATACTTTATTTTTAAATCTTGCGCTACAAGTTTCTTGGAAATATTTTCAAGGTTTAAATCCAAAATACTTAAAACATTTTCTTCCGTTAAGGAATGGAAAACTATAATTTCATCTAAACGGTTAATAAATTCCGGGTTAAATGTTTTGCGTACTTGTTCCATAACATTGGTTTTCATGTCGGTATACTCGGCTTGCTCGTTTTGCTCGGCGGAAAAACCAAGGTGGCTGCCTTTATTCGTAATTTCCCTTGCGCCGATATTTGAAGTCATGATAATAATTGTATTTTTGAAATTTACTTTATGGCCCAAATTATCAGTAAGTTGCCCTTCATCTAAAACCTGGAGCAAAATATTATAAATATCGGGGTGTGCTTTTTCAAATTCGTCTAGCACTACAACGCTGTACGGGCGGCGGCGGACGGCCTCTGTTAACTGTCCGCCTTCTTCATACCCAACATAACCCGGGGGTGCACCGATAAGACGGGAAACTGTAAACTTTTCCATATACTCAGACATATCAAGGCGGATCATGGCCTCTTCATCCCCGAATAAAAAGGTTGCAAGTGTTTTTGCAAGTTCTGTTTTACCAACACCCGTCGGCCCTAAAAATAAGAAGCCGCCGATTGGCCTGTTGGGGTTTGAAAGGCCTGTTCTTGAACGCCTTAAGGCTTTGGCAATAACTTTAACTGCTTCCTCTTGCCCGATAATGCGTTTATGTAAATATTCTTCGGCTTTCAAAATTTTTTCCGTTTCGCTTTGCGTTAAACGCGTTACGGGGATGCCCGTCCATTTTGAAGCGACTAAAGCAATATCTTCCTCGGTAACTTTAATGTTTTTCTTATCGCGTTTTTCTTGCCAGGCGGTTTTTAAATTGTCTAAATCTTCTTTTAATTTATGCTCTTTTTCTTTCAAAGCAGAGGCCTCTGTATACTTTTCTTTTTTAAGTAATTCTTCCTTTTCGTCAATCAATGCTTTTAATTTTTGTTCTTTATCCTTAATTTCAGGCGGAAGTAAAGAATTTTTTAAGCGCGCGCGTGAGCCTGCCTCATCAAGCAAGTCAATGGCTTTATCGGGCATGGCGCGGTCCGTAATATAGCGGTCTGCAATACGTGCGGCGGCTTCAATAGCCTCGTCAGTAAATTGCACTTTATGATGTTCTTCGTAATTTTTGCGGATACCTTTTAAAATTTCCACTGTTTGCGCTATGGTGCTTTGTTCAGTCGTAATAGGCTGAAAGCGGCGCTCTAAAGCAGGGTCCGTTTCCACATATTTACGGTACTCATCAAAAGTTGTTGCGCCGATACATTGAATCTCGCCGCGTGCCAAAGCAGGTTTAAGCATATTTGATGCGTCCGTTGAGCCTTCCGCCGCACCTGCACCGACGATTAAATGGAATTCATCAATAAATAAAATTATATCCCTTGCCTGCTCAAGTTCTTTGATGATATCTTTAACTCTTTGCTCAAATTCGCCACGGTATTTAGTGCCGGCAACCAAAGAGCCAATATCTAAACTGACAAGACGTTTATTATGCAAAACATCTGTGATATCTCCTGTTGCCATTTTTTGTGCAAGGCCTTCAACTATTGCGGTTTTACCTACACCGGCCTCACCGATTAAAATCGGATTATTTTTTGTGCGGCGCGCAAGTATTTGTGTTATTCTTTCAATTTCATCTTCGCGACCGATAACAGGGTCAAGTTTTCCTTCTTTGGCAAGCAAAGTTAAATCCCTTGAATGTTCGTCTAAAACAGGTGTTTTTGATTTTGGTTTTGCAGCAACTTCCGTCATAACAACAACGCCCTGTTGCGGAAAAACACCGCCGCCAAGCATTTGGTTTTCCTGAAATTTTTTCGTTATTTGACGCAATGCCAAAGTTCTTATAAGGTCTTGCGGAATTTTTAAATTTTCCAAAATTTTTGCGGCAAGGCCCTCTTGTTCCAAAGTTAAGGAAAGTAGTAAATGTTCTGTTTCAACCGTTTGGCTGGAAGTTTGCAAGGCTTCCTCAAAAGAACGTTCCAAAATATTTTTTGCGCGCGGAGTAAAAGGTATAGGCCCGGAAGTTAAAAGATTATCACCAAGGCCTACAAGTTTTTCTATTTCCCTTTTAATTTTCGTCGGGGTTATGTTTGCTTCTTTTAAAATCTGGGCGCACATCTCCCCTTTACAAGAAGCCATTGCCAAAAGTAAATGCTCAGTACCCACATAATCGTGGTGGAAATTTCTTGCCTCTTCTTGAGCTTCCAAAACAACTTTTTGTGAACCTACACTAAACCTTAATGCCATAAATAAACCTCTAAGAAATTATACTACTTTTTGTTCTCGCGTTTTGCTTTTATAAATTCATAAACGGCAGGCAAAACGGAAATAATAATTATTGCCACTATTATATAGTGAAAATGTTTTTTAACAACTTCCGTAGAGCCAAAATAATAACCGCCTAAACAAAATGTACAAACCCATAAAACCGCACCGGTAATATTATATAAGGCAAAATGGAAATAAGACATTTTACCTATGCCTGCAACAAAAGGTGCAAAGGTGCGAATTATCGGGATAAACCTTGCTAAAATAATTGTTTTGCCGCCGTACTTTTCATAAAATTCATGCGCGGCAAGCAAATGTTTTTTATTTAAAAGTTTGCCCGTATCCTGCGTAAAAACTTTGGGGCCGATAAATTTGCCGATACTGTAATTTGCAGCATCCCCCAAAACCGCAGCTAAAACTAATAACACAAGGATAAAATGAATATCTATTACACTACCTTCCACGCTTGCCAAAGCACCGACGGCAAAAATTAAACTGTCCCCCGGCAAAAACGGTGTAACAACAAGGCCCGTTTCACAAAAAATTACGGCAAATAAAACTATATAAAGCCATGGGCCAAGCATCGCTGCCAAGGCATTTAAATGCACATCCAAGTGTAAAAAAATATCAATTATTTGTGTAATAAATTCCACTATTAACCTCTATTTCTTTGCTTCCTCTATGCGTGGGAAAAGCGGTGCATATTTTTGTATTTCGCCCGCCGCTAAACGGCGCTTAATTTCAGCGGAAGTATTGGGCATAAAAGGTGCAATCCAAGTGCCAACATAACGCAAAGCAAAAATAAGTTCAAGCAAAATATTTTTTGCTTTTTCCGGCTCGGTTTTAGCAAGCGCCCAAGGTTTTGTTTCGTCAATATAGCGGTTCATTTTACCGATTAAACCCCAGCAAAGGTCAAGCGCTTTATCAAAAGCAAGGGCGTCCATTTCTTTATCATATTTTTGGTCAATTTCTTTTGCTTCTTTGAGTAATGCACTTTCACCTTCAAAATTTTGCGGAATTGTACCGATATTTTTTGCCGCCATATTCAAAACACGGGAAAGCAAATTGCCGAGATCGTTTGCTAAATCGGAATTAAAACGTTTTTTAAATTGTTCAACACTAAAATCACCGTCACCGCCGAAAGGGACTTCGCGGAAAATAAAATAACGTAAAGGCTCTACGCCGTATTTGGCGGTAATATCGCGCGGATCAATAAAGTTGCCGAGGGATTTTGACATCTTTTCCCCCTCAACAGTCCACCAACCGTGTGCAAAAACTTTTTTGGGTAAAGGTAAGCCGAGTGCCATTAAAACAGCCGGCCAAATAACTGCGTGGAAACGGAAAATTTCTTTGCCGATTAAATGCACATCCGCAGGCCAAAAATCGTCCATATTATGTGGATAATTTTCATAACCTTTTATACCAAATTTCTTACCGTAACCGATAGCGGAAATATAGTTAATTAAAGCATCAAACCAAACATAAATTGTGTGGTTTGGCGCGCTTGGAACAGTTACACCCCATTTAACTTTTGTACGGGAAACCGATAAATCTTTAAGCCCTCCTTTGACGAAATTTACAATTTCCGCCGCGCGGAATTTGGGGCTTAAAAAATCCGGGTTATCTGCATAAAATTTTAGTAATTTATCTTGATAGGCGGAAAGTTTAAAAAAGTAAGTTTCTTCTGAAATTACTTGCGGTTCTTTTTTATGTATCGGGCATTTACCGTCAACAAGCTCGCTTTCGTCAAGGTAAGATTCGCAAGACATACAATATTTGCCTGTGTAAGAACCTTTGTAAATATCACCGCTGGCTAAAAGTTTTTCAAAAATTGCTTGGACAACCGCTTCATGGCGTGGCTCTGTGGTGCGGATGATATCGTCGTATTTAATATCTAAATCTGTCCACATTTCCTTAAATTTTGCGAACATATTATCTGTCCATTGTTGAGGTGTAACGCCGGCATTTGTGGCGGACTTTTCAATATTTGCGCCGTGTTCATCAGTACCTGTTAAAAAGTAAGATTCTTCGCCTTTTTGTTTTTTGTAGCGATTAATAATATCTGCGGCCAAAGTTGTATAAGCATGGCCGATATGCGGAACCGAATTTAAATAATAAATCGGGGTGGTAACATAAAACTTCTTCATAAAATCTCCTGAATATTAATATTTGAATTTTCTGCTTTAACAAGCGCTGCTTCCGCCAACATTTGCGGGGCGACATTTTGTTTAAGCGCTTTTTTGTAAAAAACAAAATCTTGTATAAGTTTGGCTAATTTGTTTTTAGTTTTTTCGTCTTGTTCATTAAGCCAATTTTTGTGTATTTTCTGTGCAAGCATATCTAAAATAATATTTACTTTCGGGCGTGCTTGCGCTAAAGTTCTGGGCAAATTTAAAGCAACTTGCGTGGCGAAACTTGCATCACGATCAAGCGGTGCGAAATCTTCAAGCAAACTTGCGATTAAAAAGGCATTTTCCGTTGAACCTTCGGCAAAAACTGCGGCTTTTTGTGCCAAATCTTTTTCAATGTAATTATCTTGTAAAATCTCTGTAATAATTTGCGTGCTTAAAGGTGCAAAAGATATGCTTTGGCAACGCGATTTAATGGTGGAAAGCATAGTTTCGCGTTTTGAAGAAATCAAAATCCACACAGTATTTTGCGGAGGTTCCTCAATAAATTTAAGCAAAGCATTTGCCGCGGCAGGCACTAAACGCTCGGCTTTATCAATTATAAAAACTTTCCATTTTGCCGCAACCGCTTTTTGTTGTGATGCCGTTGTTAAAGAACGCACCGTTTCGATTTTTATATTTTGTTGGTCTTCAACTTCTTCTTTTAAAAGTGCCGCCTGATAAGCATAATCAGCAAAAATTATATCGGGGTGCGTTTGCATTTCAATTTGTTTGCAACTTTGGCACATCTCGCAAGGTTCAAAATCCGCACCTAAATTTTGACAGTTTAAAGCACGAGCAAATGCAAGCGCAATTTTTGCTTTACCGACACCGGCCGGACCGTAAAAAATCATGGCAGGCGGAACTTTACCCGTCTGTATAAATTTTTTAAGATTTTTTATAGCAAAATCTTGCCCTTTTATTTGTGCAAAACTCATAAAATATTATGCTTTTTTATTTCCTTTAAAACTGCTTCCTGAACGGTTTTAATGTCGTTATCCGCGTCAATTATAACCGTATTTTCCTGTTTTGCGGCAATTTCCCTGTAACCTTTACGCATTTTATGGCGGAAGGCCTCGTCTTCCCTTTCAAGACGGTCGGAAAATAAATATTCGCCGCGTTCTTTAAAATATTTATCTGACATCAAAAAAACTAAAGTTAAATCAGGGGTTAAACCAAGTGTAGCGATATTGTTTAGGCGGTTAATTGTTTCCATATCAATACCTCGCCCGTAACCTTGATAAGCGCAAGTGGACATTGTATAGCGTTCGCAAATAACAATTTTACCTGCTTTTAAGGCGGGTAAAACTTTTTGCTCGGTATGCTGCGCGCGGGATGCTTCATAGAGTAAAAGTTCAGTCATCGGTGTAACAACATTATCGGGGTTAAGTAAAATTTCGCGTATATCTTCCGCCACTTTATTACCGCCGGGTTCACGTGTAATGACGACCTCTTTACCAAGATCCGCAAAATACTTTTCAAGCATATTTGCCTGTGTACTTTTACCGCACCTGTCCGGGCCTTCAAAAACTATAAATTTTCCTGTGTAAAAAGGTTTTGTATATGCTTGGGGCATAATAACTCCTATATATATATAAATTTTAGCAATTTTTGATCTTATTTGTATAAATTGAATTTAAACATTAACGTTTACAAATGTTGTACAATTAAGATATATTTAATCGTACAGGAGAAATATCATGCGTAAATTTTTGTTGATTGTTAACATACTTGCTGTTATGTTTATTGTAGGTTGTTCCGAACAAACAGATATAAATAAAATTATTCAAAAACAAAACACAGAAACTAAAAATATAAACGGGCATAATTTAAATAAAAAACTCCTTGCGGCTAGTACGAAAGGTAATTTAGAAGAAGTTAAAAAACTACTCAAAACAGGGGCAAACGTCAACGCAAAAGATGAAGAAGAAGCCACTCCTCTCATAAATGCAAGTTGGTACGGGTACCTAGAAATAGTAAAGACCCTGTTACAAGCAGGAGCAGATGTAAATGCTAGTAACATGGTTAATAGCACTGCTTTGATATCAGCAAGTAATCGCAAACACCTAGAAATAGTGAAAATATTATTGCAGGCAGGGGCTGATGTCAATGCAAAAACCTCAGAAGGTGATGAAACAGCACTTTTAGCCGCAATTTCTAATTGTAATGATTCTCAAGAATTAGTCAAAGTTTTGATTCAAGCAGGGGCTGATGTTAATAAACAGGGCCACGAGGGAGATTATCCTCTTGCTACAGCGAGCTCTTGCGGAAATATTGAAACCGTAAAATTATTGCTACAAGCCGGAGCAGATGTTAATGCAAAAGGTGATTATGGCACTGCTTTAAAACGTGCAACTAAAAAGGGAAACGAAGAAATAGTTAAACTCCTAAAAGCCGCCGGTGCAAAAGAGTAAAAATAATTACAATTAGTTTACAAAGCAAAACCCCCGCGTTGAAAAACACGGGGGTTTAAAACAATGTCTTGTTTATAACAATTTCTTGTTTAGTTTATTTTGCTGCTTTTTTTGCAGTTTTGGCTGCCGCTTTTTTAGGGGCGGCTTTCTTTTCTGCCTTGGGGGCAGCATCTGCCTTAGGGGCAGCGGTTTTTGCTGCTTCCTTTTTTACTGCAGGTTTTGCGGCTTGTTTTGCTTCTACGGGATAAACGGAAACTTGTTGTTTACCGCGTTTTGCCCATTCAAAAGTAACAATGCCGGATTTGCGTGCAAATAAACTGTCATCGCTGGCGCGTGAAACATTGACGCCCGGCAAAATGCGGGTGCCACGTTGTTTCAAGATAATTTCACCTGCATTAACGAATTGTGAACCGTATCTTTTAACGCCTAAACGTTGACCGTGAGAGTCCCTTCCGTTTGAGGAGGAACCTTGTGCTTTTGTATGTGCCATAAATTAACCTCCTGTTATTAGAGAGAAATCTCTTTTATTTTAATTTCAGTAAGATCTTGCCTATGCCCTTTGGTTCTTTCATAACCTTTTTTAGGGCGTTTTTTGAAGATAAGAATCTTAGGACCGCGTAAATGTCTTACAACTTCCGCGGTGACCTTAGCAGTTTTACCTGCCTTGGCATCTGATGAGGTACTTGATTCTTCAGCAGCCCATAAAACTTTGAGTTCTACGGTTTTGCCTGCTTCTGCTTCAAGCTTTTCAACCTTCAGATTTTGGCCTGGGGTTACCCAGTACTGTTTTCCACCAGTTTCTATGATTGCGTACATGTTATTTTCATTCTAAAAAAGTGAAAATTAACCCGCCCTTCTTTATTATTTTAAAGAGGGCAAGAACTTTTTTAGGGAATTTCTTCCATAAATATTATAGCATATTATTTGGTAAAATATCTATATGAGTAAAGATTATAAAATAACTATTGCCAAAAGCGCAGGGTTTTGCCCGGGTGTCAAAAACGCTATAGAGAGAGTACTTCAACTTTCCGAAAAGGGAAAGAAGCCTGTTTACACCGTTGGGCCTTTAATACATAATAAACAAGTTACCCAAATGCTTGAAAAGAAAGATATTTTTACTATAAATAATTTAAATGAAGCAACTAATAAACAAGGGGTTTTGGTTATACGCGCACACGGAATAACACCTGAATTCCAAAAACAAGTTTTTGATATGGGTCTTGAAGTTGTGGACTGCACTTGCCCGCTTGTTAAACGCGCACATACTATAATAGATGAATTTGCAAAAAAAGGTTATTATACCGTCATTATCGGCGATGCCGAGCATGCGGAAGTTATCGGCCTGCTTGGCTACACACAGGGCAAAGGTATTGTGGTTGCAGATGCGGAAGAAGCAAAAAAATTGCCTGCTTATGATAAAGTAAATGTTGTTGCACAAACAACGCAAAAAGAACAAACTTTTTTTGATGCGGCGGAAGTTATAAAACAAAAATCAAAAATCTGCCAAATATCAAATACAATTTGCACACCTACAAAACAAAGGCAGAAAGAAACTTTGGAACTTGCAAAAAATGCGGACATTGTGATAGTCGTGGGCGGAAAACATAGTGCAAATACTGCGCGCCTTGCCAAACTTTGCGGCGAACTTTGCAAGAGAGTTTTGCATGTTGAAACCGCGGAAGAAGTTAAAAAAGAAAATTTAGACAACACAAAAAATATTTTAATAACTGCAGGTGCATCTACACCTGATTGGGTTATTAAAGAAGTTGCAAAAAAAGTGGAAGATATTAAGGGGGAAAGTAATGAGTAATATTAAAAGAATAGGCGTTCTTACCGCCGGTGGCGATTGCCCCGGTTTAAATGCAGTTGTCCGTGCTGTAACAAAATACGCTTTAAAGGAAAATATTGAAGTTTACGGTTTTAAAAACGGTTTTGACGGGCTTGTCAGAAATGATTTTATTATTCTTGATAATAACTCTGTTTCCGGCATTTTAACACGCGGCGGAACAATACTTGGAACAAGTAATATTGCAAACCCTTTCCGCTATACTTTGGCACCGCATGGCACACCGGAAAACCCAAAAGATGTTTCACACCTCGTTTTAGAAAATATAGAAAAAAATAAAATTGATGCATTAGTCACTATCGGCGGGGACGGCACTTTATCAATGTCAAAACAGTTTATTGACAAGGGTGTAAAAATCGTCGGTGTACCAAAAACTATTGATAATGATTTGTCCGCTACCGATTATACTTTTGGTTTTGACAGTGCTTTAACTATTGCTACCGATGCGGTGGACCGTTTGCACTCAACTGCCGAGTCACATCACCGCGTTATGATTATTGAAACCATGGGCCGTTATGCCGGATGGATTGCTTTGCGTTCCTGTATTGCAGGTGGCGGCGATATTTGTTTGATACCGGAAATCCCTTATAATGATGATGTAATTGTTGATGCGATTTTAAGACGAGAAAAACAAGGTAAAACATTTAGCATTATTGTTGCTGCCGAAGGCGCAAAAAATGAAAAAGGCGAAATGGCAATTCAAAAAACCGTTGCCGGTTCAACTGATCCTATCCGCTTAGGCGGTATAGCGCAAAAAATTGCAGACATGGTTGAAAGCAAAATTAAAACAGAGTGCCGCGTTGTAGTGCTCGGGCATTTGCAAAGGGGCGGAACACCGACTGCTTTTGACAGATGGCTTTCCACCCGTTTCGGCAGTGCGGCGGTTGACCTTATTTTGCAAGGCAAAACAGGGTATATGGTTGCTTTAAGGGGAACGGAAATTGTTTCTGTTCCGATAGCCGAGGCCGTTTCAAAATTAAAACGCGTTGACCCAAAAGGGCAGGAAGTGCGCGCCGCGGTAAGCGTTGGCACAAGTTTCGGTGCAAATTTAAATTTTGAGGATTAATTATGATAAATAAACAAGAATTAATGTTCGGTGTTCACCCGATACGTGAAGCCTTAAAAAGCAAAAAACGCCATATTTTTGAACTTTATATAGTCAAAGATAAAGCAAAAAACCGCGCTGTTGATGAAGTTATAAAAATGGCAAAAGCGGCAAATGTTATCATAAAAAGTGTTGAGGCTAAAGTCTTAGACAGTATGGTAAACGGGCAAAATCACCAAGGTTTAATTGCACGTGCCGAGCCTTTAAAAACTTTGCGTTTGAGTGATGCCATTTTCCAAGCACAAGGCAAAAAAGAACTTTGGCTTGCTTTAGATGAAGTTACCGATCCTCAAAATTTAGGTGCAATGCTCAGAAGTGCGGCATGCCTTGGGTTCTCAACAGTTTTGTTACCTAAACACAGAACTGTCGGCATAACACCTGCGGTGCATAAAGTTGCTTGCGGTGCTTTGGAAACTTTAAATATTGTGGAAGTTTCAAATTTAAATACTGCAATTATTGATTTAAAAGAAGAAGGATTTTGGGTTTACGGTGCAGATATGGCCGGCAAAGATATTAAACATTTTTCCTATGCTTACCCTGCTTTACTCGTTATCGGTTCCGAAGGCACAGGGTTAAGGGAAAAGACAAAAGAACATTGTGATGATATTATTGCCATAAAACAAAAAGGCGGTGTGAGCAGTTTAAATGCATCTGCATCAGCGGCAATTATAATGTATGATATAAGTTCTAAAATGGGAGAGTAATTTATGAAAGTAGTCGTCGGCATAAGCGGCGGGGTTGATTCCGCCTTATCAGCATATTTACTTAAAGAACAAGGGCATGAAGTCATTGGTGCTATGATGCTTACTTGGGATAAATCTATGCCAATCCCCCCTATAACAGGTGGCTGCCTTGCCCCGGAAGAAGAGGACCTTGAAGCCGCCCAGTCCGTCGCGAAATCAGTCGGTATACCGCTGATAACCGTAAATTTAGCAAAAGAATTCAGCGAAATTGTTTTGAAAAATTTTAAGCAGGAATATGCCGCAGGCAGAACGCCAAACCCATGCTTGATTTGCAATCAAAATTTAAAATTCGGTTT
>JAZRHA010000007.1:0-2898 GCA_045644515.1 Elusimicrobiaceae bacterium
TTTAATTCTTGTAAATTTGTTTCCATAACTATATTTTAGCAAATATAATATGGAAAGGGGTTTAATTTATCAAAAATATACTTATGTTCAAATAAGTTGCATATAAAAGCCAGCAAAAATACGGTAATATTATAAAAGCACAAACCTTATTTATTTTAAAACTTACCGAAATAAGACGGAAAACCAAATAGTCGATAATTAGTAAAACAATTAAACCTCCGACTATACTGTGCAAGCCAAAGAAAATAGGCGTCCAGAAAAAATTTAAAACAAGTTGCCAACCAAAAAGGCGCTTTGCCCGTGCAACAAGTAAACTGTGCGGTTGCCTGTCAATCAGCCAAATAAATATTGCGAGTGATACATAAAGTATTGTCCACACCGGCATAAAAACATAATTTGGTGGGTTTAAAAAAGGTTTTTCTAAAGTTGTAAACCAACCGTTAAGCGCGCTGTTGACAGAAGCACTCATCATCCCCCCTATTGCTAAAAATATTATTGCTAAAATTATAATTTTCATAATGTCCTCTTATTTAAAAATGGTAAAATTTAATTGTGCGCCCGTAGTTCAATGGATAGAGCATCGGCCTCCGAAGCCGGGGATATGGGTTCAACTCCCGTCGGGCGCGCTTAAATTTGCGCACTTTTGGGTTTGTAAGCAGCCCAAAAGCGCGGATTTCAGATAATACTTTTTAAAGTATTTTCAATCATATCTTTCGTGCGCGGACCTACGATTTTTTTAACCCCTTTCCCGTCTTTATAGAAAAACAAAGTAGGTATGGTTTTGACAGACATTTCGTTTGTATAATGCGGAGCTTCGTCAATATCAACCATTACGAATTTTACTTTATCCCCGTATTTTTTATGCAGGTCATTTATGATAGGCTCAAGGTCTTTACAATGTTTGCACCAAGTGGCAAAAAATTCCACCATAAGCGGCATTGTTTCGTTTAAAACTTCGTCCTTAAAATTAAGGTCATCAACTATAACTTTATTCATAATACCCCCTGAAAGCGGAGTGCTTTCAAGGGATATTATAACTATTTTAGATTAGTTTTGCAAATTATTTGTTTTCTAAAATATTGACCATTTTTTCGGCAGCTTGCAAAGGATCCGGTAAAGTTAAATTTTTATAACTTGCGCGCATTTTTTGTAAATGCTCCGGTTCTGATAAAAGTTTTTTGACGGTATTAAAAAGGTCCTCTTGCAAATTATCGCTTTCCTCTATCAAAAAACTAAGGCCGGCATCTTTAAATATCTTTGCATTATAGTATTGATGATTATCAGCTGCATAAGGGAAAGGCACCAAAATTGACGGCTTTTTTAAGGCGCAAATTTCTGCAAGTGAACTTGCACCGCTGCGTGCAATAATAACATGTGCAGCTTTCATTAAAGAATAAATATCTTCGGCATAAGGCAGTAAAGTGAGGTGCGGGATATCGCCGTAAATTTTCTTAATTTCTTCAAAATCACGTGTGCCTGTAACGTGGAACACATTCAAACGTCCGTTTGATTTAGGTAATAATTTTTTAAAAGTTTCCGCTGCCGCATAATTTAATTTTTTAGCACCTTGGCTGCCGCCGAAAACTAAAAAATTTATACCGAAATTAGTTTCCATTTCCCAATAAATTTTTTCTTCTTCGCTTAATTGTGTATGAAATTCATCCCTAATTGGTGTGCCTACCAAAATAGCTTCTTTGGCAACTTTATCAACCGGTAAACCTAAAAATATCAAATCTGAAAATTTTGCACAAATTCTATTTGCAAGCCCGATACGGGAATTGGAATCATGAATAGCGGTTTTACAGCCCATAAGATGTGCCATAAAAATAAGCGGAAATGATATATAGCCCCCCATACCTATACAGTATTTAGGTTTCGTTAATTTAATAAGTTGGCGCATTTGCTTTAAGGTTTTAAAAAATTTCTTAATAAAATTCCACCATGCTTTAATATCTTGATTCCTGGGCATTGAAACAAAATCAATTTCTTGGAACGACAATTCATTATCGTCCATGTATTTAACATTAGGGCTGCTCTGTTTAATAACAAAAATTACATCTTTTCCCCTTTCCAAAAGCGCTTTGCCCAAAGCTATACCGGGGTAAAAATGCCCGCCCGTACCACCTGCAGCAATTAAATAAACATTTTCCATTAATTATTATCCTCCACGGCAAACAAATTCATCAAAATACCTATCATGGCAAGCGTGACAATAACAGATGACCCCCCATAAGAGAAGAACGGTAAAGGCAACCCTTTTGTCGGGGCCATACCGGTAGCAACGCACATATTTATCATAGCTTGGAAAAATAAACATAAAGTAAGCCCTGCTATTAAGTAAGTGTGATAAATATTTTTTGCCCTTCTTGCCCTAGTTATACCAATAATTAAAAGCCAAGTAAATGCTACTACTATGCCAAGAGCTATAAATAAACCTCCTTCCTCACAAATAATTGCAAAGATAAAGTCAGTATGAGCGGCGGGTAAATATTCAAGTTTCATGTCTGAAGCACCAAAACCTTTACCAAACCATCCTCCGGAGCCTATGGCATAAAAGGAGTGTTGTAACTGGTAAGATTCTTCCCCAAACAAAAAGCCGAACATCCTTTTTAAACGGTATGCTTTATGAAATATCGCAAGTGCTATGCATGGCCAACTTGCAAGTGCCAGGATACCAATCCATTTAAAAGGCATTTCCACCACAACAAGCATGGCCAATAATACGGTGGCAAGCAAAATTGGTATACCCAAATCACGCCCGGCATAAATAAGTACAATTGTTATAATAGAATAAGCAATAGGTATTGCGTAAGTAGAAAAGGTACGCGTTTTTAAAGGCCTTTTTGAGAAGAAGGACGCCAGATAAATTATCAAAGCAACTTTTGCAAATTCAGAAGG
>JAZRHA010000008.1:0-68238 GCA_045644515.1 Elusimicrobiaceae bacterium
TTAACTAAATAAGAAAATTGATATAATGGCATAAATTTTTTATATTTCTCGTTTGAAGATTCAAAAAGAAGTTGCTCCACATCAGAAGAATAACCAGTAGATAAATCTTTTGCCTTATAAAACCATGCCATATTATTAAGACGGATGGATTCCAACCCCAAACTATAATCTTTAAATGCACGCACACCTTCTTTACCGCATTGGCTTAATTTACAGGAAGAGCTGTTATAATAAAAACTTTTTCTAAAGAATTCCCCCCCTTCGGTTAAACGCTCATAAACTTTTTTCTGTGATTCATAAATATTTTCAAACATTTTATACACAGCAATATATAATGTTATTGGGGCCATAATACCTGATTCTTCATCACTATTCGGATTTGAGTTATCGTCATCCGATATTAAGAAAAAATAATCATAGTTTTTTACAAGTTCTTTCCTGTTAATACCATATTTTTTGGACTCATCTACTTTTGGGTTTTCAGTATTCCAATTTTTGGGCCGGCCCATACCGTTTTCTAGATCTTCTTCGCTATCAGACGGTGTCTCTACATATTTAAGTTCCCATCTGCCTGCATTTTCTTTCGGATTAGAATTTATGTCCGCCATAGCAGGAAAAGCACCTGCTAAACGAAATAAATCATAATAAGATATTTCATCCGGGCCTTCTGTTTGCGGATCACTCTTTTTTATGGTATCTGTCATATTTTCCCTAAACACTCTGAACGGGAAAGCACCATTAACATAAGCCACAGCATTTAAGAAGTTAGAATACGAAGTAAGCTCAATAAAAGCAGCACTATCCAAAGCAAACTGGTTGCGGATTTTAAAACGAGAAAGTTTAGCTGTTTCAAATAATAAATAGATAACCAGCAATATTGTGGGTATAAGTAAAATTGCCGGTAAGACAATTTGTGCTTTTCTATTTTTTAAGCAGTTTAGAAACTTCATACTAACTTAAAATATTACCTATTATCGTAAAAAAACCGCCAACAAGTTCTTTATGAAAACTTACGGTAAATGCTAAAATAAATGCAACAATAGAGCCAAGCATCAGTAAAAACTCTGCCGTCTGCTGGCCTTTTTTATTTGCAATTATTTTGAGCATTTGTTTCATTATTTATCGGAGGATATTATCCCCAATTTTATTGCTTTAACAACAGCTTCCGTTCTGCTTGTTACGCCAAGTTTATGGAAAGCGCTGTTTAAGTGATTCTTAATAGTTTTAACACTACAATTAAGTTCAATGGCAAGTTCTTTATTGCTAAGTCCGGAGCCAAGCATATCCAAAACTTTAACTTCTGTTTTTGTAAGCATGGCTTGGGCTGGAGCATTAGGTTCACCCATTTTGCGAAGACCTTGTAAAAGTTTACTCATCATCTGTTGTGGAATCATTAAACCTTCAGTTGTAAAAGTGCGTATTGAGTTCACAAGTTCCGCTGCCGGCAACATTTTAGATAGATAACCGTTTGCACCTGCTTGTACGGCATCCATAACATGGGCTTCATCTTCAAAGCTTGAGAGCATTAAGATATTAATATTTGGTTCTACTTTTTTAATATTTTTTGTTGCGGTAATACCATCCATTTTAGGAAGTTTAATATCCATTAATATCACATCAGGTTTAAGTTTTTTAGCAAGAGCTACAGCTTCCTCGCCGTCAGCAGCTTCACCGACAACGGAAATCCACTTTTCCCCTGTCAATACATCCTTAATACCTTCCCTAAACAAGGTTTGGTCATCTGCAATTAATACCTTTACAATTTTCTTTTTAGTTGCCATAATATCTCCTATTTCTCAATAAGTGGCAAAGTGAAACAGAAAGAAGATCCTTTCCCCTTGCCCTCGCTTTCAGCCCAAATTTTACCACCATGGTTTTGTACAATATCTTGCGCTATGGACAAACCCAAACCTAAACGCCCGCCACCTGTTGCACTTTGATAGAAACTTTTAAAAAGTTCCTTTGTTAGTTCAGGCTCAATACCATCCCCGGTGTCCTTTACTATTACTTTAGCATTTTTATCGTCATTTTTCACTACCGAAATTGAAATTCTGCCTTCTTCCTTAGTATGCCTTATGCCGTTCTCGACGATATTGGATATAACTTGCCTTATTCTTTTGGGATCACCAAAAACCATAAATTCGCCATTACTTTCGAAAGTCATCAAAATATTTTTAAGTTTGGCCTTTTCTCTAAAAACTTCAAAAGCGCTCTTAAGCATAGCGGTTAATTCAAATTCTTGCTTTTCTAAACGGAGTTTTCCCTTTTCAATAGCAGCCCAATCAACAAGATCTTTAACCAAGACAAATATTTGCTCTAAACTTTGTTCCATATAGCCCATTTTTTTAGTTTGATCGGCATCAGGTTTCTTTATAGTACGTTGAAGCATTTGAAAACTCATATTCAATGCCATTAAAGAATTGGACAAATCATGCGATACAATGGAAAAGAATTTACTCTTCATTGTATTCAAATTGCTTAAATCAGCATTTGTTTTTTTAAGCTCGGCAAGAAGTTGGCGGTTACTTTGTTCCAAGTAAAACTTTTCAAGAGCCATTTTGATTGTCCTTTTAAGATAATCAAAATCAACCGGCTTCATCATAAAATCATACACACTTTCTTGTACTGCTTTGATTGCTGCATTCAAAGAGGCATGCGCTGTTATCATTATTATTTGACTCTTTTCATTAAAACGTCTGATTTCATTTATAAGATCAAGGCCGGTACCGTCCCCTAAGTTATAGTCCATTAAAATAACATGGAAGAAATCCCCTTTAACGAGTTCCATACACTCTTTTGTGCTTTCAGCCTGATATACATCATAGCCCTCAAGCTCTAAGAGTTCTGCCAAAGTTTCCCTCAAATTATTATCGTCATCTACAACCAATACTTTTGCTTTTTGATTATCTGTTATCATACTATTTACCCACGAGTTTAAAAACAAATGTCATCTTTGTTCCTTTACCGACTTCACTTTTTAATTTAAAATCTACTTTATTCCTAGCACACACCTTTTTTACAACAGCAAGCCCAAGGCCTGTGCCACGCGCTTTTGTTGTGAAGAAAGGTGTGAAAATCTGTTCTTGCAATTCTTCCGGAATACCAGGGCCGTTATCTGTAACACTTAAAGAAGCATTTTCATCATTTACTTTTTTCGTCTTCACTACCAACATACCGCCTTTAGGCATAACTTCTATTGCATTTGCAACAACATTTCTTAATGCCTGTTTCATTTCTTCAGTATCAATAGTAATAGGCAAATCTTCACTATAAAAATAAGTTGTAAGTTGTATATTTGGGGGAATAGGATAGGAAGACAATATTTCCCTTGCATATAAACTTAAATCTATAGTCGTAAGTATTTGATCACGTGTCCGGGCATAACCCAAAATTTCCTCAATAATACTGTTTGCCTGGTTTATTTCCTCATCAATTACTTTAAAATTTTTTGCTACTTTAACATCTGCACCACTACCTAAACGTGTTTTAATTAAATATACCGCATTTTTAATAACAGCAAGCGGATTTTTAATTTCATGACTGACAATAGAAGCCATTTGCCCAATAGCAGCAAGACGTTCTTTTTTAATTAATTCATTTAAAGCTGTTCTTAATTCTTTAGTACGGCTGCCAACCCGGATTTGAAGCGATTGATTAAGCCCTTCCAAATCTTCCCTTTCCTGACGTAATTCATCAAAACGTATTTTAAGGGAATCTAGCATCTTTGCAAATGCTAATGATAAAGCCCCTATCTCATTATCCGGAAAAGGTAAATCAGGTATTTGATCTGCTTTGCCCTGTTCTATTTTTCTAAAAGCTCTTGTCATAGTATTTATTGGGGTTATCATTATACTGGAAATATAAATACTCATGAGTAAAGCAAAAAGAAAAACTATAGCAAGAATTATAAGTATTTCCTTATAGAAACGTTTATATAAATTTATTAATCCACCTTCAATTTTATTTGATGAATCATAAGTATAAATAAGCCAACCGCTTAAACTGTTTACTGATAATACTCCTATATTTTCATCAGCCTCCACAGATACAAGAACGCCTTCTTCTGCCCTGGGAGCTAATATTGACATTTCCTTTTTATATGAATTGGAATTCCCCTGATTTATTCCTTCTTCAGAAGAATAAATTAAAAAGCCATTTTTTGTAAAAATCAAAATATTTCCATACTCTGAAGGTAAATAATTTTTTAAATTATCTAAAGGAATTTGTGCGGCAACAAAATGTATTCTATTTAAAAAACTATTCTTTATAGCAATAGCGGCACTTAACCCTTTGTCTTTGACCACCCCTAAACTACCGATACTTAAAGCCCCGGTTTGAACGGTATTCTTAATTTCTTGATTGAATTTAAATTTTGGATTTGGCCCAAAATAAGCATATTCTTTTGCAGATGAGTCAAAAAATGCTAAAGAAATAAACTCCGAACTTTCCTGGATAAAATCAGAAACATCTTTATGACTCAAATTAATATCTGTTCTATCGTGAAAAGTATGAATAGTTAAAAAATTGTCAAGTAAAATTGAATTATTTTGAAAAAATGAATCAATTCCCTTATCTACAAAAACATTAAAATTTTTTAGGAGATTTAATTCTTCCTCTTTTAATAATGCTTCTTCAGCATTATGTGTAAAGAAAAAAGATAAAACTAACGGTAATAATGCTACCGTCATTAAAGAGAGAAATATTAATTGTCTTAGTTGTCCCTTTCTCATAAAATTTTGAGTTTAAAAATTGGGGCATAATTTTATGCCCCAATTTAAAAGTACGAAATTACTTTAGCATTGGCCTTGCGGGGCTGCATTGGCTGCTGAACCGCCGTAATTTTGTTTAAAGCCTTCAAGACCTTTAATATTACCTAAAGAACCTAAGTCTGTTACAGTTCTTCCTTGCCAAATTACTGTAGGTGAACCGGAAACATTATATTCTTCGGTAATTTTCATATCTTCTTTCAATTTTTCTAAACCAAAATTCCAATGCTTAGCAAAAATTCTAGGGTTAATACCGGCTTTTTCAGCGGCTTTATCCCATAAGGAACTCTTGTAATCTTTATTTCTTATTTCAAGATATTTCCAGAATTTTTTAGGATATTTTTCACGAATAATAATTTGCCTTACATCTTCTTCCCATTCGGCAGAACCGTGCAAACTGTTAATTTCGCCGTTCCTTTCGCTGGCAATATAGCGGACATTGATTTTTAAGTCTTTAGGAAGTCTGCCAAGTTTCATCAAATCAATAATTTGATTTTCAGCTCTGACTCCATAAGGGCATTGAGACATTACAAACAAATCAAGTTCCATAGGCCTTAATGCTTTATTAGCATAAACACCGTTTCTTGTTTGATGTTCAAAAACAAGTTGGCCGTTATGTTCTTTAATTTGACCTGACCTTATAAATCTGTCAAATTTTTCTTGCACTAAAGCATTTTTTTCAACCAAATATAAAGGCATAAAATCTAAATTTAAACCTTGATATTTGGGATCATTTAATGCAGCTGAACGATTAACGGTTGTAACATTTAATTTCGCACCCAAAACTTGCTCTAAACCTGAATTCAAAGCAGAATCCACACCGCCGGTAGAATCATCATCCATTATAATAACTGTAACCGGAATTTCTGTAACACTTGATTTTGTTTTAGCAGCATTATTTTTAGGGGTAGCTGCAAAAACAAAACCGAAACATATTGCTAACATTGCAAAAGCAGCAATAAACTTTTTCATTTTAATAATCTCCTTTTATTAATTTTCTTCTTTTACTTCTTCTTTGGATACAGGCTCTTCAACAGTAAATGTTAAACCCCTCATACCGAAAGAACAAAATAAATTGTATGCAAAAGCAGAAATAACAATCAGCACCAAATAAACCATTGTATCTACAAGCGTCCACAATATAATCTGCAATATTTGTTGCATAATGCTCATATCCGGCATGCTTGACACTTGTAAAATATAATTTACAAGACATAAGACAAATACCAACAACGGAAATGCTGAAAGTATTATCGATTTCAAGTTAATATTTTTTATTTCTATCTTCATTTATCCTCCTAAAATTATTGTTTTGGTTCCAAAATTACTATAGTTCTTATTATACCACCTTTAGAAGCAAGTTGCAAAGCTTTTATTGAAAAGACATGGCTACCGCTTTTTGCGACAGTCCTAAATATCTTACCCGGATTATCCATAGCCCTACCGACTATGTTTACAATATCTTGCTGCGTGCCGCCAAATATATCCAACAAGTGAACCGGGCCTTCTTTTTGTATCTTCAACTCAAAATTGGCATGCATAATATTGTTGTTTTCGTCTACGACTATGGCCCTTGTACCTTTGGGTATCGTAACTGCCAAAATAGAAGACCACCACTCCTGTTCATAGTGCAAGCGGTTTTCCTCTATTTCTTCCTGTTCTTCAAGTTCCTTTTTAACTTTACCTAAAAAATTCTCAACAGCTTGCGCTAATATACCGATTTCATCCCCACGGGAAGAAAAGTTTAAAACGAAACTCTTAGTGGAAATATTATCTATACCTTCAGCTAGTTGCAAAAGAGGGTTTGTTACACTTCTTATGACAAAGATATATAGCACAAAGCCCATTAAAATAAAAATGATTGCAGAACCTATTAAATACCAAGTCAATGCCTTTTTAATTTCTTCTTTCACTTGTTTCCTGGACACATCAATACTGATGATACCGGCTATCTTATCCCCTTTGGCTTTAAGAGGTATGGCTATTTCGTAATAATTACCTTCTTTCTTAATTTTTACGCTTGGAAGGCCCGTTCTTACCGCTTCTTCTATAGCATTTGTTTCCAAATAACCGCCGCGTTGATAATCTGTAATCGGCATATCAAGTAAATCAAGATTTTTATGCCATCTTACAGTACCGTTACCGTTAAAGTAAACTATGTTACTTATTCTGCTATCCTGACGAGGCCAAGAAGAAATTATTTCACTTTCAGGAACAGTCAAATAACCTTTTGGTGATACTAAGCCTTCAACCAAAACACTGGCATTTTGACGGACGGTATCAATAACCTGATTTTGTAAATTGAGGTCAAAAACCCTCTTAAACAAATTGAAATATAACAAACCACCTACTATAATGGCATATATTGCTACCATCGTAAACCAAATGAACCATCTTGTACTTATTCTTCTAATCATATTTACCTGTTACTATATTTCTCTTCAACTCTTTTTAAACCCAATGCGGCATCTGAATTTTCTGGATTTAAATTAAGAGCCGCTTGCCATTCCTCTTTAGCTTTTTCATAATTACCTTCGCTAAAAGCTGCCAAACCTAAGCGATAATGCTTAATAGAAGCTTGACGAGCAGCCTCTGAAACTCTTGTAGGAGTTTTATCAACTATTGCTTGTGCAGGGAAATCTTCTTGTTCACCTTCTACATCCATATCTATAGGAGGCAATTTCTCACCTGTATTTTCCTTTACTTCACTTATAATCTTTGTTTGTGTTGTGGTTGTTGTTCCTTCCGGAGTTTCTTCTATATTAGTAACCACAGTTCTGGAAGTCGCAACTTCTTTGTTTTTAGAAGAATTTGCAACCGGCAACACTTCTTGAATCGTAGCATTATTATTTTCTTCAAAAATAACGGGGCAAGGTTTACATTTTAATTTCGGACAAGGAGGACATTTATCCCCTCTTTCCACCTTAGTCTCGGTAGTTGATGTTGAACTGCGGGTATTCTTTGCCACATAAGAAATACTTTTAGCTTTCTGTGCACTTCTTATCAACACTGAAATATCTTGCTGGCTGTAACCCCATTTTTGAGCTTCTTTCCAATTAGTAATAGCCGTATTATATCTTCTCTCATTATAAGCTTTATTACCGGCATTATAATAACTGTTTGCAATTTCTTCCCTAATTTGCAAAATAAATTTTTGTGTTTGTTGTTCACCCGGTTGTATTTCGTGAGCCCTATTAAACTCCCGGTAGGCATCAATAAGTTTGCCTTTTGAATAATATTCAAAAGCCTGATCAAGTGCTTTTTGGCTTTCTTCTTTTTTAATTAAATTTTCTACTTCTGCAATCTTTAAATTTAAAGCAGGGTCATCTTTCCTAATTAACAAGACATTGTACCATTGGTTTAAAGCTTCCTGATAATCCCCTTGTTTATAAGCGTAATAACCTCTTCTAGTATGTATTTTTGTAAATTCATTATTAATTCGCTCTATCCAAACACGTGCATCTTCTTCATTGGGGTTTAATGTCAAAATTTCTTCAAATTTATTTTGAGCCTCAACTAAATAACCTTGCTTATATAAGGAATACGCTTCCTTATATTTCATATCCAAAATTTCTTTTTCCGAAAGAGTTCCATAAGTTGCCATTTTAGTTGCGGTATTAGATAATGTCTTAGCTTTTTTCATGCTAGGATCTATACTTAAAATAACATCAGAAATTTCTGCAGCTCTTTGATAATCCCCCTGCTTATACATATTATAAGCATTATCATAAACCATATTTAAAGTAAAATTTTGTATTCTTTGTTTTTCAAGCTGAACAGTAGAAAGGTACTGCCTTCTCTGTTCTACATTAGCCAAAGTACCAAGTGACATCTTCTGCAAATCAAGCATTAAACCAGCCTCTTTTCCTGTTTCCCTAAGAGGCCTGTCGGCCGCTCTTGCAAAAGAAAGTGACACTGCAAAAACTAAAAATAAAAAAGTATAAATGATTTTTTTCATCCTAAACTCCTAAAACGGCATACCCCCATGCATAAAATCAGCAATCATAGGTGATAACATCATAATGAATACAACGGGGAATATAAAAATAAATAACGGTATTAACATTTTTGTTGATGCTTGTGCAGCCAATTTTTCTGCTTTATTTAAACGCCTAAATCTTAAATCTGTAGAGAAATTACGTAATAATTGCACCAAGCTCGTTCCTAATTCATCTGATTGTATAATCAACCCGACAAAAGATCTAATATCTTGCACCCCTGTTCTTGCGGCTAAACGTTCCAAAGACTCACGTCTGGAATAACCAAGTTTTGTCTCATTTAAGGTTTTTTCAATTTCAGTTTCAAGTAAAGTTTTTTCTTTAGCAATTTTTACTATACGCTCAAAAGCCGTCATATAATCAAGACCTGATTCTATAACCAAAGCCATCAAATCTACCATTGTAGCAAAGTTTGCCAACATGTTTTGCTGACGTTTTTCAATCTCTGCTTTATAATATAAATCAGGCAAATAAAACCCAAGAGGTATAAAAAATATAACCAATAATGTACCAAAAAGTAAATATAAAATTAGAGGAGTTGCTATGGCAGAATAAATCTTATAGTAAAGCATATCCACCGGTTGAGGTTTTTCCGGGCTACCTAAAAGAACCCAAATATCTTCTAACGATTTTTCTAGGTGGAAAAAATCTAAGACATAAAAAGCAACTCTATCAAGTAAATTTTCATCCGGTTTTAATTTAGCAAAAGAAGATGCAGATTTTACTTGCTTTGCTTCCAAGTCAGAAATATCTTGGTCAGCCGGAGCAGGGGTTAAAAATATAATAACTGAGAGGAAAATACAAATCGTTCCGCCTATAGCTAGCAACAGCAACATCAAATGTACCATTCCTAAATTGCTCATACTTTAATTTCCCCTAACTTGTTGACGGCCTTTATACCAATGAATATCCAAATTATACAAAATAACAACACAACTATACCAATCGGAGTCGTATAAAAGTTTATCATGGTATCAGGTTGGAATACAAACATAACACCCACCATAATCCATGGCATAATACCTACAACTATAGCTTGTATCCTTTGCTGGGCGGTCATAGCCTGAAGTTTTTCTTCAAGTTTACTTTCTTCACGGATATTTTCTACGATACGTTCAAAAATTTTAGTTAAATTACCGCCGACTTGCCTTTGCAAAACTATCGCTTTTACCATATAAGAAAGCAAACGGGATTCCACACGTTCTTCCATCATTTCCAGAGATCTTTCAAACGGGGTACCCAAATTATAATTTTTTATTACTAAACCAAATTCTTCGGATATGGGTGGACGTAAATCTTTTGATACCATTTCAAAACCTTGCACAATATCCATACCTGATTTTAAGGAATTTGAAAGCAAAATTAAAGCGTCCATAAGTTGTTTGTTTATTTTATTACCTCTTTGCCTTTTCAAAACTCTAAGCATAGAGCCCGGCATTTTAAGCCCCACATGCAAACCTATACCAAAGAAAACACATAAAACCACAAACCCAAAAATACCGCCCAAAGCCATGGCGAACATTATACCTAAGAAAGTAAACAAAACAACAGTAGCAACAACCATATATTTTATGTTAATTCTAATAAATTGCCTGTTATAATCATCAACCCAAACAGATGTTTTTTGCAAATATTTATCTATAGCACCACTGATAGCATCATTTTGATTATTCATTATCATCAAAACAGCCAAAAAAACAAGTAATGTACCTAACATGGTAAGAATTAGTAACATAACTTGGTTATTAGGCCTTTTAAAACGCGCTGGTGCTACCGCAAGCCATTGTTTCATCATGACAGTTGAATAGATAGAATTTGAGAGAATAGCAATACCTATAATTGATTTCCTGAATTTACTGCGCCATTGTTTTGGAGATACTACGAAAGATTCCCCCACACTTACCATCTCTTTATTAATTAGCTCAAGTGTAGATATTATTTGCCTTCCGCGCCCTTCCATACTTTCGTAAAAAGCCGGCTCTGAAGCAATAATATCTAATGTAATTAAGAAACGAGTGCGCAGAAAACCAAATTGTTCCATAATTTCTTGTGAAGTATAGGCGGTCCCTTCATTTATACCATCAGCTAAAGCTAAATATTCATGAATAATATTGAAAGCCCTTTGCCATATTTGCGCTTCACTATAAGATTGAGTGCCGGTTTCAGTATCCTGCTGCCAAATTTGTTTCTTTGCCATTTCCGGTAAAGATTTTTCAAGCCAATCTGGCATCGGTATTGGTTTGCTTTTACCGCATTGTGAAGGATTAAAAGCCTTTTGATCCGAAGGTTTGTCAACATTTAAGAAATTATATACTGCATATATTTTTTCTTCCGCACATTTTAAAATTTGTGTTTGTTTATCTGTCAAAACTTGTTGAGCGAAACAAACACTTTGCCCTAATATCAGGGTTGCGATAAGGAAAAATAATACAGTTTTTAAGTTCTTCATTATTCCGCCTTTGCAAAAGTACTCTCCGGTACTTCAAGACCTTTAGCTTTAAATTCATCAAAGAAAGTGGGCTTTATACCTGTAGCCGTAAATTGTCCTTCCACTTTTCCCTCCGGGTTAACACCCGTTTGATTATATCTAAATAAATCTTGTGTTTTAATCTCATCACCTTCTCTACCACAAATTTCCGTAATATATGTGACTTTTCTCGTACCATCGGAAAACCTTGAAAGTTGAACAACCAAGTTTACGGCAGAGGATATCATTTCCCTAATAGCCCAAATAGGAAGTTCCGCACTTGCCATCATACACATTGCTTCAAGACGGGTTAAACTATCCCTTGGGGTATTTGCGTGAATTGTGGCCAGTGAACCTTCGTGACCGGTATTCATGGCTTGTAACATGTCCAAAGCTTCTGCGCCGCGACACTCACCGACTACGATTCTGTCCGGCCTCATACGCAAACAGTTAATAACTAAATCTTTAATCGTTATAGCACCCTTTCCTTCCACGTTTGGTGGGCGGCTTTCCAAAGACACCCAGTGTTCCTGTTGCAAACGAAGTTCTGCGGTATCTTCCACAGTAACAATACGCTCATCACCGGGAATATAACTTGAAAGGGCATTTAAAAATGTTGTTTTACCTGTACCAGTACCACCGCTGATAATAATGTTTTTGCGGAGTTTGACACAGTTTTCTAAGAAGAACATACACTCTTTATTGATAGTACCAAAGCGGTAATAATCTTCAGGCCCGAATGGTTTTTGAGAGAAACGCCTAATTGTAAGTGAAGGCCCTGAAACCGCAAGCGGTGCAATAATAGCATTAACACGGGAACCGTCTTTCAAACGGGCGTCCACCAAAGGTACTGATTCGTCAATACGCCTGCCAAGCGGGGCAACAATCCTTTTAATGACTTGTACAACCTGGTCATTATTCCTAAATTTATAACGTGTTAAGGTTAACTTACCTTTTTGTTCAATAAAAATCTTATCATAAGCGTTTACCATGATTTCGGTAACGGATGGATCCCTCATCAAAGCCTCTAATGGCCCAAGGCCCAAAATTTCATCCAAAAGTTCATTAATGAAACGGAGTTTTTGGTCCCTTGATAACTGGACATTAGCCTTTTTCCTTAAAACATCATCAATAATTATGGCAACGCGTTTCCTTGTCTGCTCGTTTTGGGAACCTTCCTCGCTAATAACGATACGTTCCACCTCTAAAGTTTTAATAACATCCTTGTGAACTTGTTGTTTTAAACTATCCCAATAAGAAAGTTCCTCACTTTTATCGGTATGGTTTGGTGCATGGCCTGTACTTACAACACTTAAAGCCTCCCATACTTCCTTGGAATTGGCTTTAAATGCTTCATTTGAAATGGATGTAGTCCAAGTCTTATCGATAGGGGTAGTTTCTTCTATAACTTTTAAAATGGGACGTAAACCTTCCTGTACCCAAGCAGAATTCCTATTAACTAAAATCTCTATTTCACGTTTATTGGAAGATTCAAAAACACTTTCTTCCCAAGTTAAATATACCAAAGGCTCACGCCCTAAACGTATAAAAAATTTATTGACTTCTTCATGCGGAATAGCACCGGGCAAGTTATATTGATTACAAATAATATCCAACCGGTCAATCGGGAAATGAAGTTCTTTAAAATCGGTGAACATACTTACTGTCGTATTTAAATGCGGACGCGTACAATTTGTAACCCAGAAAATTTTATCAGCGATATCAAACCCAAAAGCTTCCATAGGGAAACTTGAATCAATATCCAAAAATATATCAAAATGCTGTTGTAAGCGGGACAAAATAGGTAATAAAACTTTAGGCGTAATTAAGGAAACTTCCTGCCTTGTGGAACCAAGCGGTAAAATACCGACACCCACTTGTGTCATGGAAATTTTACCCCTTATAAGCGCAGCGGCAGATTCTATAGCAACATTATCCAAACCAAGTGCTTTAGATAAATCAGCTATTGTAATGGGTTTTCTTATTCCCAAATAAAAACCATGCTCCTGCCTAGCAAGCGGATCCAAAGGCACGATAATAACCGGCCTTTTTTGCATCTCCGCCCAAGCAACTGCCAAGTTCAAAACAAGAGTCGTTTTACCGACACCTTCTTTTGGACCTGTAAATGCAATTACGCGCGGCGTTCCGAAAGCAGGGATTTGTGTATCTGTCATACTATTCTACAATCTCCACAGTTACGAAGAGGAATAATGAGCGTTGGTCTTCCATTACGTTACGTGTCCTAAAAAAGGCACCAATCAATGGAATATTACCAAGTATTGGCACTCTGTCTTCCGCAATAGAACGGTTACTGCTCTTTAAACCGCCGATAACTAAAGTTTCACCGCTATTTAATTCAACTTCTGTTCTTAATTGCCTTTTATTTATAGACGGAACAGAAGTACCATTTAAAACAACAGGATTTGAATAATCAGGATTGGATAATTCAATGCTAAGTTGTACTACAATAATTTTATTGCGTTCAGGGATAATTGTCGGTAAAACATCAAGTATGATTCCGTAATCTTGAAAATCTACGCCGGCTGAATTGTTTTGCACAGTTGGGTAAGGGATTTTGCCGCCCGCGAAAAAACTTGCACTGGTATTTGATCTAGCCATAACTTTTGGATTAGATAAAACCTGCGCTTTACCTTCCGTTTCCATTAATTTCAAACGAGTACTTAAAAGTGATCTGCGTTCAAATTCCCCAATGGAAAATACACCTGGGATATTCTTTTCCTGGAAATCAAGCAATTGGTTCCAAGCAAAACCTTTTGAGGTTGAAAGCGAACCGCTGATTTCCACAATATCAGCACTGACGGCCACGAGATCTGTCTTTTTAGCATAACCTGTTTGCGCAAACAAAGCAAGTGCCAAAGGCAGAATAAATAATTTTAAGACTTGTTTATATTTCATAATTTATCCCTTAATAACTAAATAATTTTGAAAAACTTGAAACTGCCATCGGGTACATTTTACTATCCCCACTGGAGCGAACAACTATTGTTACTTCCCCCTCTTCTTTTGCAAGTGCCAAATATTGTGCTTCAAGAGGAGTCAAAGCCAAACTCAAAACAGAACGGTCAGAAAATGCTGCCGCATTTGCTTCCCTTTCAGAATTTGCCGTCTTACCGGCAGCATCTAAACCTTGGCCTAAATTAGAACCTACACCCAAGACCAAGATGTTTTGCAAAATTGTTGCGGCCATATTTTCTTTAGCACCGCCTTTTAATGCTGCTTCAAAAGTAAGCAAGATATCAACTTTATCACCTGGTTTTACTAAATTTGAAACATTGTTATTAACTTCCAAAATAAAAGCGCGGTAATTTGGTGTTACTTTTAAACTGATACCGGCATCAGGGCTTAAGGAGGCTAAAGCTGACCTTGTTATTTGATCATCTTTAGAAATTGAAATACGGGTAACTAAATTTTCAATATCTGCAATATTATCCCCTTTAGATAAGACAAATGCTCCCCTTTGTACATATGCAGAAGGAATTTCTTTTGCAGTAATAAAATTTCTTTGCATTACTTTGCCTTCAGGTATATCAACATTAGCTACTGCTACTGTCACTGCATTGCTTGCTTTTTGCAAGGAACTTTGTGCCATATTAAGTATCAAGAAATAAATAACCGCTGCAACTACTGCAAATAATAACGGTATTAAAGCATTTTTTTTGTTCATAACTCTCCTTAAAACTACTTAAATATTTCAAATCAGTTAAGTAAGGGCCTTTCTATCGGCATACGGGCATTTGCCTTTAGCCATAAGATACCCAACCTTTTTGGCTCACTTGCGAAAACATAACTCGTTAAAGGGTAAGCCAAATCTACCCTATAAACGATATTTACTACCAAATCTTCATTAGGGTGATCTTTCACCTGCGGATCATTACTTGTGCGCACAATTTTTGAGGAAAACCTCACCTTCTTACCCGGGTCCGCCATACCGAGCATTTTTGATAATGCTGCACGCATTTTGCCTTGCATACGGGTTGCATCTGTCGTACCGCTGTGTTTTTTTACACCGACCATAGAGCCAACCCTTGCAAGCTCGTAAGAAATATGGTGGGCAATTAAAGTATGATAGGCTATATTACCAAGTTCTAATACGACGAAAATTATCATCATAAAAATTGGTAATACTACAACAAGTTCAATTACTGTTTGCCCACCCTTATTTCTTAACATTTCAAAGAACTATACTTGTGATGCAGAACCGGTAATTTTTTCTTTAATTTGATTAAATAATTCCGGCATATAATTTTTAATCAAAGCACCGACGGCAAATACTACGCCAATGATAACTAAAAGCATTAACAAGTATTCAATGGTGTTTTGACCTTTTTTATTCTTAACACTTTCAATAGCTTTATTAAAAGCTAAGTGCATTTTTGCGATATATTTCATACATCCTCCAATACTTTTAAATTTTTACGAATCCAGCTCGTACACTGATAAAATTATTTTTGCCCCGTTTTCAAACTGCCTGGGCACTATATGGCTATAAAGCTGGTAAAACAAAACAAAGGCAACAAAAAGTGCTGCTGTGGTTAAAATATATTCAACCGTTGTCTGCCCTTTGTTATTTTTTACCAAATTTTTCATACAATCCCTTTCAATAAACTAAAACTGCAACCTTACAGATAATTGATGTGCCGTACCTAAAGCACCGGACGGCAACATAGCATAATCAATACCTAAACCGTATCCCATAATTTCACTGCTGTAAAACCCAAAACCGAAACTGAGTTTTGAGGTATCGGTAAGGCCGATTTTATCTGCCAAATCGCCGTCTTCTGCATATCCGGTATTTTCGCGGTTATAGTAACCGACGCGGATATCAAAAACAGCAACTTCAATTAAATCTTCCGGCAAATGTATTACAAGGCCAATACCGTAGCGGGCTTTATCGTCAACATATTTTACAAGTTCACCGGTTAAAGTATAATACTTGGTGTTAAAAGCAACACCACCGCGTAAAGCTGTAGGGACCTCTTTTTTATCCCCTAAATTTTGCCCCATTAAGCCCAAAACTAAGGTGTCATTTCTGCCAAATCTCAAACGCCCGCCCACGTCAAAGGCCGGGTTAACATGTTTTACACCGACGTTATTTTCATTGATATACTTTGCTGTACCGCCGATATCAAGGAAACCCAAAAATGTTCTTGCCAAACTAACTGTAGCGACATAATCTTGTATAAATTGGCCGGTATAATTTTGGGGTATACCTTCAATATCGCGTGTTTCCAAACTGCCGAGTCTCAAATAACGCAAAGTGAAACCGAGGTTTGTTTTCCCCAAAGGTTGAATATATGCAAGGGCGGTATCGCTAACGCCTTCAAACCATTGCATGTGGGAAACCTGGAATTCCCTGGTATTTGCCGTTGCAGCACCTGCAGGATTCCAAAATAAAGCCTGCGTTCCGTGGGAAAGTGCCGTAAAAGAGTTACCCAAAGCTTGCCCTTCCGGCGCACCTGTACCGAGTTTCATAAAAGCACCTGCAGAAGTACCTGCATCGCTATGAATATCAGCTTGCGCAGCAAGCGTTGCAAACATTATTACAAATATAAGTGTTAATTTTTTCATTTTAATTCCTTATAAATTTATTTTACTTCTTTTAAAACCTTGCATTACTTCCTTTTGTTCCTCTCCCCTTTACTCGTAAAGGTGGAGAGGTTAGGGGTGGGGTTATTAAATTTGTATTCCTTATTTTTCAACCCCACCCCCTACCCCTCCACCTTTGTAAACAAAGGGGCGGGGAGTATAAGGAAATACTACTTCATTTTTTAAAAGAACAACTACCTTTTACGGTATTAAAATCTTTATCACTCTTTGTGATTTCTTTGCATTACCTCTCAAAGGATCTAAGGTCATGATGGCATAATACAATCCGCGTGCAACTCTCTTGCCTGCGTTGTTATTCTTATCCCATTTACACCTCATTGCAAAATTGCGCCCTAGTGCATGGCTGCCTAGCAAGTCTTGAGAAATTGTACCTCCAGCATTAAGTGGATTGCTATATCCGCCTGCATTCCAATCTGGTGAAACGCCACCATAGACAGTATTGAAGTCTTCCAATGTTGCCACAGTACCTATTGCATTGACGCATTTATAACCGCTATCCCTTACCAAGTCTCCGGCAATATTATATATCTTAATATTTACTGTTCCCGGGGCAGGTACTTTGGTTATTTCAAAGAAACCGTTATCTTCCCTTAATGGGTTCGGGTAGAACATTGTAACTTTTGGATCTTTCCAATCAATATCAGCATACCAGCTATCACCGTTTACTACGTTGATTACGCTCATATTAATGTATTTATCCCAATCCATAACGACTTCTGATATTTCATCATACTGCCCGGAATAATCGATATTTCCGTCGTCATCCTCTCCTGGCTCATCCAATACTGGGTCGCCGGTAATACTGTTCATCCTATAACTATCTAAAACCGTTACAAACCTAAACGGATATATACCATCCGGTACTTTTTGGCCGGCATAATCTGTACCGTCCCAGATTTCTTCCAAACTTACTAAGTTCGGGCGTACACCAACTATTGCTTTAACCAAAACATCACGTGTATCTGTTGAATACACATTACCATAACCTTGTATCGGGTTCTCTAATTCACCGGTAGCTAAGTTTACTATCCTTGTACCAGGTTTAAAGATTTGGATTGCCGTCTTCATCGGTACTGAGATTTGATAGGCAAATTTCCCTTGGTTCTTGTTTTGGGTTGCAACATCCCAAATATATCTGTCAAATACTTGGAAGTTGTTTACCACCAAATTCCTGTTTTCTACAGTTATATTCAAGCCCGGATCTGTTATACCGTCGCTTAAATATGGTTCTGCGGTAAATTTGACTTGGTAATTTGCAGTCTTTACATAATTACCTTTTGCGTCTTTACCATCCCAGTACAATGTATTTAGAACATCAGCATCATATATATTATAGTCTACCAGTGAACTGTTAACAAAGTTTGTTCTTGTTAATGTTCGGCAGGTTACACCTTGAGCATTGTTGCCAAATTCATCATAACAGGCACCGGGTACTGTGCTGATAATTTCTACAGTCACACTGCTTACACGGTTTACGCTAAATTCTACTTCATAAGGTGCAAGTTCAACTGTTGCGCTACTGTAATATTGGGTTGGATGTGTTGCCCTTATATTAATATCGGTAAAGTATACAGGCCCGCGGGATACTGTTATATATCCGGTTACTTTATCAGTTGCGATCATAGCATCTAATGGGTGCCACGGACCGTTTAACGGATACACTACTGCGGTATCTGTGCTATAATATTGGGCACCCGGCACTGATGCGCTTGCTATTATAATGTAAGGATATAAACCATCGGGCATCATTTCGGTTGCTGTTTGGTTTGCATCTACTTTATAGCCGTCCCAGTAATCTGTTATTGTATAGCCTTCACCTTGGCGTGTGCCTTTAAATTCTTTAATTGGATTTATTGGATTAGTATATGCGGCATCATGTATACAACAATCCGGATCCGTTGCCCAAACACTACAATTTTGTGGTTCTTCCGCCGGCCAAGGGCAGTTAGGACCTGTCGGTATAATTACGCCCTTGTCATAAATTTTTACTGAAGCTTCCATACTCTTTGAAAGCATATAACTTATGCTTGCAAGGCCGCTTGAAGTATTGCTGCTGCCCAGTTCAAGTAAAGGTGTTGTGGTTACATCAACTATCCTAAACATATCAACAGGGAACTCTATTGTTCTTGTTACCATTTTGGCAGGGAACAAGGCATCTTTTGCAGTTATCCTTAACATATAGTTACCGGCACTTGCATATCGGCCATTATCGTCAAGACCATCCCAGTAATATGTATTTTTTGTTAAGGCTTCTTTTACTTCATTTTCTGAAATTGTTTTTACTTTATAAGGTGCACATTTATCCGGCAATGCACCTGAAGGATCACTCTCACAAACACCGGCTGTATATGTGTCACTTGATGCTATTGTATAAATACCGGCATCTACATAACTATCCCTGCTCAAACTATAGCTGATTACGAACGGATCCAAACCATTTGCTATTGGGCTGCTACCGATTGTGGAATATGAAACTGCATCAATAGTTATTTCCGGGTAGCCCCTGTTTATCGGCATTATACCATTATATATCATATAGGTTTTAACGCCGCTCCATTTAACATTATTTACATTTACTATATTATTTTCCGGGTCAAAATTGGCACCGCCGTTTGAACCCGAGGAACTGCCATAAGGTATTTCCGCCCAGAGCAAGTACACATAATCGCCGTCCGGCAATGCACCGCCGTAGGCATAACCTGTGTTAGTTGTACCGGACCCCGGCTTTCCCGGATCTGATCCGCAGTTTGTTTCATCCCAACACATACCGTCCCATTTGCTATTTACAAGTACCCTGCGTGCTTTTTGTTCGGTATAACTTGCCACTCTCAAACCTGTTGGGGTAATAGCAGGTACATTTGTAGTACCTGAAGATGGATGTATAGCAGTTGCACAATCACCTGCGTTTATTACATTACATATATTTAAGTTACTAAATGTTGTACCGGGGGTGAAAATTTCAAGGTGTACGGTTGCGGCCTCTGTCAACATATAATCTATTTTGGCATAGGCTGTTGATTCTTTACTTAAACCTGTCACCGCAATATCTGTGATTTTTAACGGGTCCAAACTTAATTGGCGTGTTACTGCACGGGATAAATCTAAATCATTCGGTCCGGTCCATTCATCACGGCTTGAGGCCTGTATGCTTACCATATAATTACCGTAAGGTAATAATCTGCCTTGGTCATCACGCCCGTCCCAGCTGTCTTCATTTGTTATAACTAAATCGTTTTGCGCACCGCCCTGGAAGCCCTCGCCGTCACGCGGTTGACCAATTACCAAATGGCGGTGGATTTTAAAATAGTTGCCCCATTGTGATGATAATTCAGGGTCAATAATATCTATTGTAGTTGTAGCATCTTTACTTAATCTATACCTTATTCTATATGGTGCAGTTATCACTGCAGGTGTTGTACCAACTAATGTTGGGCTGCTGCGTACTGAATGCACATTTGTTACATCAACCTGCATCGGTATTTGTGTGTCACCGGGGTATGCTATCATGTGTTCAATATTTAAATCGCTTGTTACTGAAATACCGTCACCCGGGTAATTTGTTTTTATTGTTGTTCTAAAACCAAACTGGCCATTACTTTTACCAAATTCACCGTCTATTTCATAACTGCCGTCCCACGGTGTGCAGAAATGTAATTTTTTTAAACCTGCTCTACAAGCATTTTTAGAAGGAAAAGATTGAACAGAATTACAGTCATCCGGATGATTACAGTGAAAAGAACCAGTTGGAGGTATCCACTGGCAATAATTATTTGCAGTTCCTGATGTACAATCGCCTTCTAATAAACCTACACAAGGTGAAGGATCTAATGGGGAACAACTAACAGGATCAGGAGCACAAACATCACTATCACATTGTCCGGTAGCTAAGAAATTAGTAGCACAAATATTTGAATTTTTGTATCTACATCCAACACCTTCTACCCACTCACAAATATCTCCATACATACCGGTGCAGTTTACCTCTAATGCACCTTCATCAGCACATCTGTCAACTTGAAGATTGCGGCATCCCGGTCTACGAGAGCAAACATCCGAATCACATTCCCCATTAGCTATAAAATTGGTACTGCAAATATTTGCATTTTTGTATCTACATCCACTATTTACCCACTCACAAACATGTCCATACATACCGGTACATATCTGTTGTGTTGTACCTTCCTCGGCACAACTATCTGTAGAATGATTCACACAAGCACCTATATGGTAATCACAGAACTGGGCATTACAACTAGACACGTTTTGACAAGTATCTGGCTTAGCCGAACAATGACCGGTACCAGTTGGCCACGTACAATCTTCGCAACAAGATTTCTTTTCTTCAGGATAAATATTGCAATCTTCACCACTACAAAAGACTGGTACCCCTTTGCATATATTGTCTATATCAGAACCTTGTGCTGGGTACATTGCTATAGTTCTTATCGGTGGGGTTGTATCAGGGTTATATGGGTTTGAACCGGCTTGATATTTAAAAATATCAAATAAAATTGTTTGGATAGGAAAGTCCCCACTTGCGATGGTATTTATTACTGTCGCGGTACCACTGGAATTGGAACTTTCTGTTAGTCTTACAGGGTTTGAACAAGTGACTTCAGCACATAAAGTTAAACAATGGTTAGGATAAGGTGCGGGTGTTGATTCATCAGGGTAAACCTTATCAAATTCAATTAATGCGGAATTTACCCAAGGATCTTCTGAAGCCTGATTATAACCATTTACAAACCAATGGTTCGGATTTAAGAAAAATGAACGATTTCCGTACGATTTGGAATTCGGATAATTAGATGGATCTATTTTACATTGATAATTGGCAACTTGGTCTTGTGTACCAGGATAATAGACGAAATTATTTGTAACCATCGCTGTTTGGGAAAATAAATTTACCGCCCCAAAGATAATAAAACAAAGCACCCCTAAAATAGGAAATGCCCTAAAAAAAGAAATCCTATTAAATGTAATATTTTTCATAATCAAAAAAACACCTCAAATATATTTTCGCAACTTTTGAGCAAAATGTCAACAACTTTTTTAAATCCCCTATACACTCAAAACTTTTTCCCTTTTCCCTGCCCTTATTTTTTAATGTATGTAAGTCATAACCTGGGTTATTAAATAAAACTTTTTTCCTTTTTCTCTTCCCCCCTTTTTAAGGTGGGGAAGTTGGAAGCGGGGTTATTAAATTTGTTTCCTTTTATTCCTCTCCCCTTCCCAAGGTGGAGAGGTTAGGCGTGGGGTTGTCAAATCTGATTTCCTTTATTTTATAACCCCACCCCCTGCCCCTCCACCTTTCTAACGAAAGGGGCGGGGAGTACTTGAAATATTTCCTAATTTAACAAAAATTTACTTCCTATTTTTCCTCTCCCCTTCCTAAGGTGGAGAGGTTAGGTGTGGGGTTGTCTGCAATAGCCTTATATATAACCGCTAAAACAGTTTGTAAATTAAGAAATATATCTCTGTTCCAAAAACGTAAAACCGTATAACCTTTACTTCTTAAAAATTCATCTCTTACTTTGTCTTTTTCCTTAGTATGTTGCCCGCCGTCACATTCTATTATCAATTTATTTTTTATTGCAACAAAATCTGCAATATACCTACCGATTTGATATTGCCTTCTAAAATGAATTTGTGAAAATTTATCTCGTAAATGATACCATAAAAATCTTTCAGCTTCAGTAGAAGTATGCCTCATTGTTTTTGCTAAATTTTGTATATTTTTACTTCTCTTTTTAATCATTTTTTAAATTTATTTCCTTAAACTCTTCCCCCCTTTTTAAGGGGGGGAAGTTGGAAGCGGGTTTATTAAATTTGTTTCCTTATTTTTCAACCCCACCCCCTGCCCCTCCACCTTTCTAACGAAAGGGGCGGGGAGTGTAATGTATCACTTTTTTATTTTGTTTCCTTCTTTGCCTTATTAAGCCCCTTTTTGGCTGCTTTATTTTTGGGGTTAATTTTTAAAACGCTTTCATAATTTTTTATTGCATTTTCAAAATCTTTCAAAGCATAATTAACAGCTGCTTTATGCAAATAAATTTCTTCATCTTTTACTTCAGGGAAACTGCTTAAAATTTTATTTGCTTCCGCAAAATTCCCGGCCTTAAAATAATACCAAGCAAGTGAATCTTGATAGGCAATTTCACCCGGTTTCAAACTTAATGCTTTGGAAATTAATTTGTAGCCTTCTTCTAAATCTTTTTTGCTGCCTTTATCCACATAAAAATATCCAAGGAAATTTAAAGCCTGCGCATTATCCGGGTTTATGGTAAGAAGTTTTCTTAAAACTTCTTCCATCTTTTTATACTTTTTTTGCTCATAAAGCACCGCGGAATAATTGAAAAGTATAAGTTCGTTTTCCGGCACATTTTGCAAAATTTCTTCAAAAACTTTTGAGGCTTTATTATACTTTTTACCGTCTATCAAAGCCAAAGCATAATAATAAGAAATTTCATTATTGTCAGGGAATTTTTTATGCGCGCTTTCCATTAAATTTAAAAGTTCTTCTTGCTTCGAAAGCATGCTTAAATAATAACCGGCTTTAATTTGCATGGCAGGAACTTCGTCAAAATCACGCGCTTTTTTGAGATAGTTTAAAGCGCTTTCATAACGCCCTTGGTTTTGTTCATAAACCGCAAAATAACGCGCTGCATATGGGTTTTTATCGTCTAAAATAAAAAGTTCTTCAAAATATTTTTTAGCATTATCCTCATCATTTTCCAACACTGCCAAAGCGCCCAACTTTTCAAGCATTTCTGTGTTTATAAAACCGTCTTTATGCATGGCTTGATAAGTGGAATAAAGTTTTTTTGTGTCCTTTTTTCGCTCGTAAATTTTAACTAGATTTAGGTAAATTTCTTCTTTATTTCTTACAGTTTTTAAAGATTTTTCCAACACATAAATTGCTTTGTCTTCCTCTTTATTTTTTAAGTAAATATCTGCAATTTTCAGTTTTATAAAACTTTCCGCTTGCGGGTATTCTTTTGCTAAGTTACTTAAGTAATTTATTGCAGCCTGTTGGTTTTTACTTGCCAAAATCCCGGCGTAGTGGAAGGATAAATCTAAATTTTCCGGGTTAAGTTTTAAGGCTTTTTTGTATTCGTTTAATGCTTGTGTTAAAGAGCCTTCACGCAAATAATAATCACCCAAAAGGGTATGATCTTGCCAAGATTTCTCTTTTAAATTTTCATGCGCAGTTTTGCAAAAATTAAATTCCTCTTTTTTATTATCAAGCGCAAGGTAACAGTACTCATGTATTATGTGTTTATCTTCGGGGGTTTGGTCCAAAAGTTCTTTAAGAAGTGCAAGGGCCTCTTGTTTATTATTTTCCTTTTCAAACTTTAAGGCCTGCAAAAATTTATTATAAAAATCTGCCTGTTTTTGTGCATTCTCAGACAACTCAAAATTACCGTCAAATGCAAAAATTACGCCGGAAAGTAAACATAAAAAAATAGTAGTCTTTATCTTCATAAATTTAATTTTAGGATTTGTGCATCCTCCCCCATATTATAAAATTTTTTGCGAGTGTTTACATTAACAAATTTAAATTTTTTATAAAATTCCTTCGCCGCTGTGTTTGCTGAAGACACTTCCAAAGTAATTTCTTTTACACCTTTCCCTTTTAAAAAATTTAAAGTATATGTAAAAAGTTCCGTCCCGTAATGTTTACGTTGCATTTGCGGGCACACGGCGAAATTTGTTATTTCTGCCGTCTCATAAGCAAAACGCACAGCACAAAAACCAAGTACGGTTTTTATGTTATTTCGGTCATCACTGATTATAAAAATCTTTGATGTTTTTTGTGTGGCTTCTGTTTGAAAATCACCGGTACTCCACGCCGCGGCGGTTTTTGTTTGCACGCAAATTTCAGCCAATGTTTGGGCAGTTTCTCCACCTGAAAAAGTACTTATTTCCCACATAATTCAAAACGCGCCGGCTTTAAGTAAAGCGGTGTTAAAACTTCTTCTTTACTTTGTTTGCCTAAATGTTTTTGTGCTGCACAAAGTAAAATTTCAGGCGTCAAAAAATTTGTTTTTGAGTACGCATAATTTTTGCCGAAATATTTTTTTAAACTCTCTTTTGCACCGGCCCAACCAGCCAAAAACAAAGGTACTTTTTGTGCGCAAAGTTCTTTATTTAAATCTTCAATATTAAGCCATTTTGGGTTATTTTCACCGATAAAACTTGCAAAATATTCTTCCCTGAAAGCAGGTAAAATTATAATTGCTTTGCCTTTCGGGTTTTTGGTTTTCCATTTTTTAAAATCTCCACTTTCCAAAATAGCAGGGCCAAGCACATTAAAAATATCGGCACTTGCAATATCTGTGCCGTTAATTTCCGCCAGCACCGATGCTAGTGTGACACCGATTCTAATACCCGTAAAACGCCCGGGGCCTTTTATAAAAAAGAAGTTTTTCGTATCTTTAAATTTTTTACCGGCTTTCTTATAAAGTTTTTTAAGTAGCGGGAATAAAAGTTCCTCTTGCTTAATGCCGTCTTTACTCGCAGAATAAATTTTGCCGTCTGAAACTAACGCCGCAAGCAAAGGGGCAGTTGAACTATCAAGCATTAAAGTTAAACCCAAATCATTTTGTTTTGATACTATTTTTTGCATAAATTTTATGTAAAACCTCAAGTAAATTTCCTGCCTTTTTGCCTAATGCCTTTAAGGTAATTTTGCGTTTATCTCCTTCAAGCAAAGCAACAGTTATTTCAAGGCGCGAATTTGGGAAAAAGTTTTTTGCCGGTTCCGGCCATTCCACCAGCAAAACTGCGTTTTCATCTTCTAACATTTCTTCAAAACCAAGGTTAAACATTTCCCCTTCTTCCAGGCGGAACAAATCAGCATGATACAAATTAAATTTTTTGCCCTTATATTTTTTTAAGAGTGAAAAACTTGCACTTACCGGCATTTTTTTAACCCCAAAAGTTTTAACAATTTCTTTAACCATCACCGTTTTGCCGGCACCTATCGGGCCCTCAAAAAATAAAATTTCCCCCCCTTTTAAGAGGGTGGCGATTTTACGGGCAATGTTTTTTGTCTCCGCAGGGGATAAAGAAGTTAATTTTAAACTTTTCACTATTTAACCTCTAAAATATTATAAACTTCGCCTTCTAAAGTTATTTTTGCGGAACTTTCATCAAGTGCGGTTTTGCCGTCAACTAAAAAACGGTATTTATATTTGCCCCTAGGTAAAGCAAGATTTAAAGTGAATATTTCAATATCATTTTCACTCTTATTTAAAGTTAAAGGATATGCACCCCAAGCGTTAAAATCACCAACAATTTGCACTTCTTTTGCCGCCGGTGAAACATAAGAAAATGTTACCCTTTGCGGTTTTAAATTTTCAACTGCCTTTTCTTGCGCAAATGTTTGTTTATACTTCGGTCGCACAATAATTCGCGGTGAATAAAAATTGTTAAAATGTTGAAAACTAATTATAAATATCACCACTAAGGCACCGCATAAAAGGCCGTAAAAAATAAGGGCAGGAATATTTAGGGCTTTACTATGCATCAAAATACTCCCTTACAAAAAATTTAGCACCAAGCGAGCCCGCAAGTTTTTTTGCTTTTTCCGCGTCAATACCTTGATTACTGACAACAGATACCGCAACTTCCTTTATGTTTTTAGCAGCACAACGTACAAAATCTTGCATGGCAAGGAAAGATCTTTCCGCATACTTCGGTGCCGGGCGGACTATTTTAAGCCAAGTTTCATTATCGGTAGCATTTAAACTGACATTTATCTTATCAATGTACGGTGCAAGTTCTTTTGTAATATCGCGCCCCCAAACTAGTGAACCAAGCCCCAAAGTATTTAGACGTAAATGGTAAGCATATTTTGCTTTTAAATTTTTGGCTGTTTCAAGCAAAACAGGGAGTGCCATTGTCGGCTCCCCATAGCCGCAAAAAATAATTTCTTTAGGTGTAAAACCTGCAGAAATTTGTTTATCAATTTCTGTTAAAACTTCCTCGGCAGTAGGTTCTTTACCACCTAAATCCAAATTATAACCATTAAACATTTTGCTGCCCTTAGATTTAGCGCAAAACACGCAAGCATTTGGGCAACGGTTGGTTAAATTTATATACAAAGACTCTTTAAACTGATAAACAATAGTCATACATAAATTATACAATTTTAATTGGTATAATTAAGTTATGGCAAAATTACTTTTACTTTCCTGTTGCGCCCCTTGCAGTGCAGGTGTAATTAAGAAACTTGCCTCCGAAAATAGGCAATTTACCGTTTTATTTTTTAACCCAAATATCGCGCCGCTTGAAGAATACAAACTCCGCCTAGAAGCCAATAAAAAAGTGTGCAAACATTTTGGTATAGATTTTATTGAATTACCTTATGGCCATGAGGCCTGGTATAAAACAGTTGCCGAGGGTTTTGAAAATGAACCGGAGCGCGGCGCGCGTTGCAAAAGATGCTTTTTATACCGTTTAAGACAAGCTGCAAAATATGCCAAAGAAAACGGTTTTGACGAATTTAGTTCCGTACTTGGAATTTCCCGCTACAAAGATTTAGAAAGCGTAAACGCCGCCGCAGAAATTGCACAAAAAGAATTTAATATTCTTTATAATTTTACAAATTGGCGTAAAAATTCCGGCGAGCAGGAAGGCCTTAAAATAGCAAAAAAACTTAATTTATACTTACAAAAATACTGTGGTTGCGAATTTAGCAAAAAATAAACAACTAATTATTCATCGTGATAGATTTCACAATTCTGAATATTTAAATTTGCACACAAAGCATTTAAATCGTCTTCCCCTTTTGCAATAAGTAAAACTTTATCACCTTCCTGAAGTTCTGTCGTAGCACGCGCAATTATATACTTACCAGCACGTTTCAACATGATAGGCAAGGCATTATTTTCAAGCCCTAGTTGACGGATGGTATTGCCATGTTTTAATAATTCCGGCGTTACCTTAATTTCAGAAGTAATTGCAATATCTTCAGGAACATATACGGCAAAATCTTTATGCTTATAATTTTCATCTATTAAACCAAGCAGACGTGCAAATAAAGGAACTGTCGCGCCCTGCAAAACCAACGAAATAATTGTTATAAAAAATACTATATTAAAAATTATTTTCGCAAAAGGCACACCTTCGACATAAGGATACGTGGCAAAAATTATAGGTACAGCACCGCGCAACCCAACCCAAGAAATAAATAATTTACCGTTTTTTGTAATTTTCTTAAAGGGCAGTAAACATAAAAACACTGTTGCTGGCCTTGCAATAAAAGTCATAAACAAAGCAATAGCAATCGCCAAAGGTGCAATGGAAATAAGTTCACGCGGATTAACTAAAAGTCCGAGTGCCAAAAACATTACAATTTGACAAAGCCAGGCAACACCATCAAAAAATACTGTTACACTCTTTTTATACGCCACTTTATTATTACCTACGACAAGCCCGGCAATATAAACTGCCAAATAGCCATTACCATGCAAAGCATCAGTAGCAGAAAATATAAATAAGGAAATTGCCAAAAGTAAAACGGAATATAATGAAGAGTAATCTAAATTTATTTTATTCATTACGACAATTGCAATCCGCCCCAAAATATAACCCAAAACTATACCTAAAAAGAATTGTATAGCCAAAGTCCAAAGCATAACATCAAAGGTTAAATTACTAAGTTTGATAAAACTAATCAGCATAATTGTAAGCATATAAGCCATTGGATCATTACTGCCGCTTTCAAGTTCAAGTAAAGCACGAACATTACCTTGAATGTGTAAATTCCTTGCCCTTAAAATTGAAAAGACTGAAGCTGAATCTGTTGATGACATTACCGCCGCAAGTAACAAACATCCCATTAAACCAAGTTCTAATTTCAGAGATGGAAAAATATAAGCAAATACTCCTGTAAATAAAGCAGTTAAAACAACACCAACAGTAGATAAAATTATGCCTTCTTTCGCAATGGGCTTTATATCACTTCCACGTGTATCCATACCACCTGAAAATAAGATAATACTTAAAGCCACCATACCAATAAATTGTGTTACTTTATAATTGGAAAATTGTATACCAAGGCCATCACTGCCAAAAAGCATCCCGACCAGTAAAAATAAAAGTAAAGCCGGTACCCCAAAACGATATCCTGTTTTCCCAGCTAAGATGCTGACAAACAATAAGATAGATCCAATCAACAAAAAATTTCCTGCACTAAGTACCATTAAAACCTCTTACATTTTAAAATTTTCACCTAAATATAATTTACGGGCCTTTTCATCATTCAATAGTTTATCAGGGCTGCCTTCAACTAAGATTTTGCCGTCATAAATTAAATAGGCGCGTTCGGTTAAGGGTAAAGTTTCGCGGACATTGTGATCCGTAATCAAAATACCAAGGCCGCGGCTTTTGAGTTTAAAAATCATTTCCCTAAGTTCTGCCACTGTTATGGGATCAATGCCGACAAAAGGCTCATCAAGTAAAATTATTTTTGGGTTGCTTATCATACAACGGGCAATTTCCATACGGCGTTTTTCGCCGCCGGATAATGTCCATGCTTTTTGTTTGGCAAGCTTTGTAAGGCCAAATTCCGTTAAGAGTTGATCCACCCTATCAGCACGTTTTTTGGCATCGGCTTCAAGACGTTCCAAAATGGCAAGCAAATTTTCCTCGACAGTTAAACCGCGGAAAATTGTTGGCTCTTGTGCGAGATAGCCAAGCCCACAGCGTGCACGTTCATACATAGGTAAAGCAGTTACATCTTTACCGTCAATAAAAACTTTGCCGGAAGTAGCAGCAATAAAACCTACTATCATATAAAATGAAGTTGTTTTACCTGCACCGTTTGGGCCAAGCAAACCCACAATTTCCCCGGAATTTATCTTTAAAGATACACCTTTAACTACAAGTCTTTCTTTATATGCTTTTTTTAAATCTACGCCTTTAAGTTCCATAATTATTTCCTTGAACGTTTAAAATTTCCCTGTGTTATTAAATCTTTTTCCAAAGTCAGCCAACCTTGAGGTTTACCTGTTGCATTAAATTTACCTGTTTTGGTATTTACAACCATTTTATCTGCTTCTAAAGCATAACTACCGTCTTTATTTTTACCAAGTACTATAGGCCTAACTGACAATGCCTCAAAAATTCCGCTGTTTCTATCAAATGTAATTTCTTCAGCTTTTAAAGTATTTTCTTTATCGCTTAACTGCACTTTGCCGCTTGCTTTAAAGAAATTTGCTTTGTTTGAAAATTCTATTTTATTTGCAAGCAAAGTATAAACATTTTCAGGTGTAGTGTAAACTATTTTAACTTGCGATTTTTTTGCACTAGTTGCAAAACCTATATCTTTTTTTTGATTATAAAAAACACGCCCTGCATTTAAAGTTATTGTTGTATTATCTTCACTGCGCGATAAAAAGACATTACCGGAAAGTTCATAAGTCTTATCTTTTCTTTTTGATAATACTTTATCAGCCGCAATTTTATACATTTCGTTTTCATAGTGGACATTACCGATAAACTCCTCTTCAAAAGCATCTTTTCTTATAATCCACTTATCACTTTTTACCATACCGCCAAGCAACATAGACAAATCTTCTTCCGTCTGGCTATAAATTAACGGGGTGAGTAAAATAAAGATAAAAAGTAAAAATAATTTCCTCATTTTAATGCTTTTAATCCCTTTAAATCAGGAGGTAAATCTGTAACCTGCTTAAAAATTTCAATATTTGAAAACCCTTTATCTGCTTTAAGTGCCTTACCTTTAATGGTGATACCGCCGCGTTTTAATACGAAGGGAACATCAGTCCATGCTACTTTAGTTTGTGTGTTGTAATAGAGTTTGGAAGTTGTCAGTTCTAAATCTTCTTCTTTAGAAATAACTACTACAGATTTGGTAAAAGTTATTATACCGTCTTTAAAAGTTCCTTTATCGGCAGTTAAAACAGCATCACCTTCTTTTTGATTAAATGTAATTTTAGGATTATCCATTAAAACATCCTGATTATCATAAAAATCTGCAGATGTCGCTTTTAACTGCCAGGAGCTTTCGCCGGCGGCAGTTTCCCTCATAATAACCCCTTCCGCTCTTTGTGCAGGTATATCAGCACCGTCGCCTGAAGTATTTTTCTGGCAAGCGCTAAGTAAAATTAAAGAGGTTAAAATTAAAAGCTTTTTCATTTTATTTTTTTGCAAGAGCAATAAATTCTATTAAATTATCCTTATCCAAAAAACCGATAACTTTATTTTTTTTGTCTACCACAGGTGCATTATCAAATTTGCGCGCATTGATTATTTTTGCCGCTTCAATAGCAGGCATATCTTGGGGGAAAGCAAAAGGGTTTTTTGTCATAACATCTGTAATTTTTAAATCTAAAACATCTTGCTTTTTTTGAAGCAAGCGTCTTAAATCACCATCGGTAAAAAAACCTTTTAACAAACCTTTTTTATCAACAATAGCTGCGGCACCTGTTTTATTTTTTGTCATAACAAACAAAGCATCTTGTACTGTAGCACCTTCTAAAACAACAGGGTTTTTGCCTTTAAACATAATGTCCTTAACAAAGTAAGTTAGAAGTTTACCGAGTGTTCCGCCCGGATGGAAAAAAGCAAAATCTTCTTTATGAAAATTTTTTATTTTCATTAAACAAATTGCCAAAGCATCACCGAGTGCGAGCATTGCTGTAGTGGAAGATGTAGGCGCTAAATTATAAGGGCAAGCCTCACGTTTAATTTTAACTTCAAGGCAAATATCGGCCATTTTACCGAGTGTAGAATTTTTATGCCCGGTTAAAGCGATAATTTTAATTTTTTCTTTTTTAAGCGGGGTTAAAATTTTACTAAGTTCTTCAGTTTCGCCGGAAAATGATAAAGCCAAAACTATATCTTTACCTGTTATCATACCAAGATCACCATGCAAGGCTTCTGTGGGATGCACAAAAAATGAAGGTGTTCCGGTTGATGCTAAAGTAGCTGAAATTTTGCGGCCTATATGCCCGCTTTTTCCGATACCGACAACCACAAGCCGCCCGCCCGATTTACTTACAAGCGTAACCGCTTTAACAAAATTTTGGCCTAAAATTTTGGAAGTATCTTTAAGGGCAGTTTCTTCTGAAATAAAAACTTCTTTTGCAATTTTTAAAATATCTGCGCTTTGCAGGTTTATTTTAGCCATGGGGTAACCTCCGCTGAAATTGTTCTTTTGTGATAAGGTTTAGGTAATTTGTCTGTTACTCTACTTACGGCAAAAAACAATGCAAGCAAAACAGCATAAATAATAAGAACTGCCTTTAAAGTTTTAGATAAAGTTTCCTTTAATTCATCTTTTGGCATTTTGTAACCTCATCAATCGCAATCATTTGCTTTATAACTTCTTTTAATTCTGTTAAATTTAAAGTATTAGCTTTATCGGAAAGTGCTTTTTCCGGGTGCGGATGTGCTTCAAAAAACACGCCGGCAATACCGGCTCCAGCCGCGGCACGTGCCAAAGTTAAAGCGACGGTTTTGTCCCCTCCTGTTGAACCCACACCTGCAGGCTTTTGCATGGAATGAGTTAAATCAAAAATAACAGGGTAACCGCTGCGGCGCATAATTTCAAAACTGCGCATATCAACCACCAAATCACCGTAACCGAAACTTGCCCCGCGCTCCGTAAGCAAAATATTTTTATTGCCTGTACTTTCAATTTTTTTGATTATTTCACTAACACCTTGCGGTGCTAAAAATTGGCCTTTTTTGACGTTTATAACTTTCCCTGTTTTTGCGGCTGCCAAAACCAAATCTGTTTGACGGCAAAGAAAAGCCGGGATTTGCAAAATATCTGAAACTTTGGCAACCTCTTTTGCTTGATAAGGCTCATGAATATCAGTTAAAATAGGCACATTATATTTTTGTTTAACTTCAGCGAGCAAAGCAAGCCCTTTATCTAGCCCGACACCGCGGTAAGCATTAATTGAACTTCTGTTTGCTTTATCAAAAGATGCTTTAAAAATGAAAGGAACTTTTGCCTTTTTCATTAAAGTACAAATTTGTTTTGCGGTATCTAAAAACACTTTTTCGCCTTCAATAACACAAGGCCCACCGATAAAAACTAAAGGTAAAGTGTTTGAAAATTTTATTTTGCCGACTGTTACTGTTTTTTGTTTTATATTTTTCATAATTAACGGTCCAAACTTATAATTTCCTTGAAGGTTAATAATTTTTTGAAAATCGTTTTAAAAGTTTTTTCGGACATATCCGTTACAAGTTTTATAACAAGTTTACCCTCAACTTTATAAAAATGACTTTTAATTACGGTTACGCCTTCGCTTTTAAGGACATCTTCAATTTTCGTAACGATTTGGATATCAGGTTCGCATTTAATTGTGATATATTCAAAAGTTTTTACCGACTCAAAAGTATTTAAAATTTTACTACGGAAAACTTGCAAAATTAAAGCTAGAACAACGGCAAAACCTGCAATAGCAAACTCTCCGTAACCTGTTGCCATACCGATAGCGGCAACAACCCAAATACCTGCTGCAGTTGTTAAACCGGAAATTTTATTGCCTTCCCTGATAATTGAACCTGCACCCAAAAAACCTACGCCGGTTACGATTTGGGCTGCAATTCTTGCCGGGTCCCCACCGTAATATTGTGCAGACATTAAGGAAATTAAAGCAAATATAGTTGAGCCCATACAAATCAAAGTGTTTGTGGAAAACCCGGCCGGCTTTTCATGATACTGCCTTTCAAAACCGACGATAGCACCTAAAAAGAAAGATACTGTTAAACGAATTAATGCACCTGTTAAAGTTATCATTTTATTTCACCTTCGGCAAAAGTTCAAGCAATATAAAATAAACCAACATGCAAGCAACACCTATCGGTAAAGCTTGTTTTGCCCACTCCTTACTTTTAATTTTAAATTTTGAAGCACAAATAATGTTGGGGATATTCCCCGGTATTAAGAAACCGCCTGAAATTATTAAACCCATAAGCAAAAATTCAATTTGGGTATTGCTCATTGTCGGTACAATTTCAGCGGCGGCAAGCGTTGCATTATCCAAGATTGCGGAAATTGAGTTTGCCCAGTATAAAGCCGCCAAAGGCAGTTTCATAATACTGATTTCAGCCAAAGGCGTAAGCCCGTGGCCGAAGAAAACCAAAGCCATAATAAACAAATATACTTTTGCGGCGCGGATTAAAATATCTTTTGAACTATCAATTTCAACATGTTGTTGGCTTTTAATCTGCTCATCTTTTGTGCGCCCTGCCATATAAGCAAAAAATGCAACACCGGGAATAATCAAATACCAAAGCAAATGAAGCAAATAAAAGAAACCTGCATTGTGCGGTTCGCCGGAAAGTTTACTGACAACTATTGTGGAAAGCGGTTCACCGATAGGCGTTAAAATTGCCCCAAGGCCTATCGCAAAACAGCCCATAACTATAACGTGTATCGTATCGCGCCTTGTTAAACGCAAAGTAGCGGCAATTTCGCAAAGTATTAAAGCGGCGACTATGGCTGTTATTACGCTTGAAAAAAGCCCCAAAACACCGACGAGTAAAATAATAGTTTTTTTAAGCCCGATTTTAAGTTCAATATGTTCAATAAGATGTGCTATATTTAATCTAAATCTTCTAAAGAGCAAGCCGATAATTAAAACCGCTAAAGAGATTTTTATAGGTTCTACAAGTGCCATACCCACCAACGGCCAGGACCAAGCCCCTATAGCAGTAACAGCAATAATACCCAGGACAAATAAAAAAGATTCCAATTGCTGTTCTACGGCGTGGACCGTAAAAGGCAAAAAGAGCGCCAGCAAAATTACTAAGGTTAAAATTATTATTACGAGCGTACTCATAAAACTCCCCTTTTTATATTATACTAAAAAACTACTATCATGACGAACTATATTAATTAGTGTGCATGTTCTTGCAAATTTAAGTGCTTTTTAATTTTTCAACTCCTAGAGTACCGAGATGTCGCTTCGCTCCACGTTCTTCTTGGTACTCGTCGTCGTAGTAAAAATCAAAAATCATCTTAAATTTGCTGCGTCGCACAAAATGCACTCGTACGCTTTGGTTCTAAACTCTAGAGTTTTTATGAACTTTCCTGAAAAATAAAAGTAGAAATAAAAGCCTTATTATAAAAATTTAACCCCCGTTCAATTTTTAAACGGGGGTTTTGTGTTCTTAAAATACTCTTTTATTTTGCTTCCGTTCTTAAACGTTCGGCAAAATTGTGAATATAATCTGCCCTTTCTTCGGTAGTTAAATTTTGCCAATATCTTGTTTGGGTATAAAGGCGTGCCGACATATTTTCAACATTTGGGTTTTTGGAAGTATAGTATTCAATATCCACAGCATCATATAAGATTTGCGCGCAATCTTTGCTCTTGTGATAAAATAATTCAAAATCGCTCACACCTTTTTTATCAAAAGAAATAAGTGTTTGGAAAGGACTGTCAAGAAACTTATTTTTTGTTTCATAAGGTGTTAAATTGGGACTAAAATAAGGTACGGAAGGGTTTGTAAATAATAAAAATGCTAGCAAGACTGCTACCCCAACCCCTAAACTTGCATATAAAACGCCCTTTCCAGTATATCCAGAAAGTAATAGGCAAAACATTGTCATGCTCCCTATAAACATGGAACCCACAGCAGAACCCGCATAATAACCAAATTTCTCGTCTTTATATGTGTTTTCCGCGTTTATGCCCTCTTGTATTTGATCAAATAAAACCGTATAAAAAGCATCGCGCAACATTTCTTCTTTGGTTTTATTACCATAATATTCAGGATCTTCGTTTATTCTCTTTACTGCTTCTTCTTTTAAGAAATTTACATAATCTTCACGTTCTTTTAGAAAGGTTTCATTTTTTTCAAATTCTTCCAAATTCTTTTGATTATTTTCAACGGAAAGTTGATAGCGTTTCTTTATAACCTCAATATCCGGTATACCTTCATAAAGAGGTTTTTTAGGCTTGATAATTTCTGACATTGAAATAGATGCGGCAATTTCTTTTTTAAGTTCATTTAATTGTGCTACATCTAAATCAGCAACAACATCTGCTGCCTGCAAAACAGGGGTAGTAGTAAATAGTATAATTACTGCCATTGTTAAACTGATTATTTTGTTTAGTATTTTCATAAATTCTCCTTGCGATATTTTATATTATATATATTTTTAAAAAACAACAAAAGGGCCATTAGGCCTATTAAAAAGTACCCCAAAAACCTATTTAAAGGCCAAACCATGTACCCAAACCCGGCAAGTATTTTTGAGGAAATTTTAGTTTTATAACCCCACCCCTTTACCCCTCAAACAAAGGGGCGGGGAATATAAGGAAATAATTTTAAAGTTCAAAACCGTAGCGTGCGAGAATGGTTTCGCATCGCGTAGCAAATTTAAGATGATTTTTTATTTTCTCCTTGACGACGAATACCCAGAAGTATAGGAGCGTAGCGATTTTCGGTATTCTAGGAAAGGGAAAATAAAAAAGGGCTTAAATTTGCAAGCGCGTTATATGCGTTTGTGGACATAATGCGGGGACACGACACGTCAAAACAAATTCCCTATTTTGCTATAATATATATATGAGTAGAAAAAAAGGTATAGAAGTAATCGCTACCAATCGCCAAGCCATGCACGAATATTTTATTTTAGATACTTTTGAGGCAGGCCTTGTCTTGCTTGGAGCGGAAATTAAATCAATACGCAACAAAGAATGTTCTTTGAGGGCGGCCTTCGTGCGTGTAGCTGACGGGGAAGCACAAATACTTAATTTAAATATTAAGCCTTATGCTTTTAACACTCATACAGCATTAGATCCTACCAGAACACGCAAATTGCTTTTAAACCGCCGGGAAATAAACAAACTTGCAGCCGCAAGTGAAGTTAAGGGGCAAACAATAGTTCCGCTTGAACTTTATATCAAAGACGGTTGGGCAAAAGTTAAAATTGCTTTGGCAAAAGGTAAACACTTGTACGACAAACGCAAAACATTAAAAGATAAAGCCGTTGCACGTGATATGGAACGCAATTTCAAAAATAAATTTAAGTTGTAAATGTATAACCCCACCCCTAACCCCTCCACCTTTGCAAGCAAAGGGGAGAGGAATTACAGGAAGTATTTTTTATTAAAGCCAACCTGTGCATATAACCCCGGCAAGTATTTTTGAGGAAATTTTGATTTTTTCTGCGACGACTAGTACCGCGAAGTATAGGAGCGTAAGCGACGTATCGGTACTTTAGGAGCTGAAAAATCAAAATTTACCAAAAAGAATTAGCCGGCACAAAATGTAAATTGCAAATTTCCTATCTTGAACAATAATAAGTTGTAATTTGATATACTATATATATACATCAATCAAGGGGATTTTATGAAAATTCATTCATTTAAAGTTACACCGGATTTGCCGGATAATATGAAATTTTTGGAAGAACTTTCCAACAATATGTGGTTTGCGTGGAATTGGGACGCAATCAATTTATTTGTCAAAATAGACGAAAAACTTTGGGAACAAAGTTTACGTATGCCAAAATGGCTTATGGCAACGGTTTCACAAAAACGCTTGGAAGAACTTAGCAAAGATAAAGATTTCATTGCACAACTTAATTATGTAGAATCTCTTTACAGAAATTACCAAAAAGAACAAAATACTTGGTTCAATAAAATTAAAGGCCAAGGGAAAGACAACTTTTTAACGGCATACTTTTCAATGGAATACGGTATCGGCGAAGGTTTACCTATTTATTCCGGCGGTCTTGGTATGCTTTCAGGCGACCATATTAAAAGTTCAAGCGACCTCGGGTTACCTTTAATCGGTGTAGGTTTGTTTTATCAAAAAGGTTATGTAAAACAAGTTTTAAATAAAGACGGCTGGCAAGGCGAACAATACCCGGAAAATGACTGGGCACACATGTCCGTTGAACCTATATTAAAAGCAGATGGTAATCATTTGACTGTAGATATTCCACTCGGCCGCGAAACAATTAAAGCAATGATTTGGCGCGTGCCTGTCGGCCGCACTTCCTTATTTTTACTTGATACTAATTTACCGGAAAACCCACCCCAACATAGAACTATTACCGAACAACTTTACGGCGGTGATAGGGAAAACAGAATTAAGCAGGAAATTGTCCTCGGCGTAGGTGGTGTAAAAGCATTAAAAGCACTAGGTTTAAAACCGACAGTTTACCATATTAATGAAGGGCACTCCGCATTTTTGCTTTGCGAACGCATTATTGAAATTATGCAAGAACGCAAAATTTCCTTTGACGAAGCACGTGAAATTGTTTGGGCAACTTCAGTTTTTACCACTCACACACCTGTTATTGCAGGTAATGAACATTTTGATTTTAATTTGGTCAAAAAATTTATGGAACCTTATGTAATGCAACTCGGCATCGGCTGGGACAGATTTTTAGATTACGGTAAAGAAACACCGGAATCCCCCATGTTTTGCATGACTGTTTTTGCTTTAAAACTTTCCGCTTACTTAAACGGTGTTGCAAAATTGCACGGTAAAGTTTCCCGCGAAATGTGGCATAAAGTTTGGCCTAATTTAAATGTAAACGAAGTGCCGATAACAAGCATAACAAACGGTGTACACTCGGCAAGTTGGGTAAGCCATGAACATAATGATTTATACAAAAAATATTTGGGTAATACTACAAACCCGTTAGATAATTTTGACCAAAATGTTTGGAATAAAGCATATGATATTCCTGCCGATGAACTTTGGAATACACATAATATACGTAAAGACAAACTCATTAAACATATCCGCGCAAAAGCAGTGCGCCAAGCACACCGCATGGCAGCAAGTTTGCAAACAGTAAAGATTGCGGAAAATGTTTTGGAAGAAGGTGTTTTGACTATCGGTTTTGCACGCCGTTTTGCCACTTATAAACGTGCGACATTGCTTTTTAAAGATCCTGAAAGATTAGCAAAAATCGTTAATAATCCAAACAGACCGGTTCAGTTTGTTTTCGCCGGTAAAGCACACCCGGCAGACAGTGCAGGTAAAGAATTTATCAAAAAAATATTTACCTATATGCTTGACCCTAGATTTAAAGGTAAAATCGTTTTTGCCGAAGATTATAACATGAACCTTGCCCGTTATATGGTTCAAGGTGTTGATGTTTGGTTAAATAACCCGATTAGGCCTATGGAAGCATCCGGCACAAGCGGTATGAAAGCCGCTTTAAACGGTGCTTTGGCCTTATCAATCCTTGACGGATGGTGGGATGAAGTCGGCCCATGTGATTTCAGTTGGTCAATCACCGGTTCTGATACTTATAAAGACGATAATGAACGCGATGAAGTGGAAAGCCAAGCACTTTATAACTTGCTTGAACAGGAAGTTATCCCGACATATTATGATAGAGATGCCGACGGCTTACCGCAAAAATGGATCAAAAAGATGAAAGATTCCATTTCAAAAATAGTACCTTTCTTTAATACACACCGCATGGTGCAAGAATATTATGATAAATTCTACACCAAAGCCCATTATTACGGAAGTATGTTAAACACCACAGGCCGCACCGCAGAAGTTGCCGCATGGCGCAAAAAAATTGCAGACAACTGGCCGCAAGTATCAATTACAGATACAACAGGCCAAATTGACGGTGAAGTATTAGTCGGCCAAAAGATAAAAATTAAGGCTGATGTTACTTTAGGTTCTTTAAAACCGCAAGATGTTGTGGTACAACTACAAGTCGGTACACGCGGTATGGGCGGTGCTTTTGAAAGTTCAAAAGATATGGCAATGAATTTTGTAAAACAGGAAAACGGCATATATAAATATGAACTTGAATTAAAGCTTGAAACAAGCGGTCGTCAAGATTATGTTTTAAGAATTTTGCCTTTCAACGCAAATGTACCCCATCCGTTTACTCCGCTTTTTGTACGTTGGGAAATTTAGTAATTTACAGGAAGGTGCGTTTTGAATATTGTTCTTATTAACCCGGAAATTCCGTTTAATACGGGCAATGTCGGCCGCACTTGCGTGGCAACAAATACTCATTTATTCCTTGTCGGCAAACTCGGATTTAAGATTTCCGACAAGGAAATACGCCGCAGCGGCCTTGATTATTGGCCCAAATTAAAATATACCGTTATACCTACTTGCGATGAATTTTTTGACAGTTTACCTAAAAATGCACGCTTGTTTTTCTTCTCCACAAAAGGCAAAAAATGTTTTTGGGATGCTAAATTTGAAAAAGATGATTATTTAATTTTCGGTTCGGAATTTTGCGGGTTTCCGCGTGATTTTTACACAAAGTATGCCGACAGATTATACACTATCCCAATGCCGGGGGAAGTACGTTCCCTAAACCTTTCTACCTCAGCCGCGATTTGTTTATATGAAGCCTTAAGACAAACAAGGAAATAATCAATAAAAATAAAGTAAAATATTTGTAAGTGCACGGGATTTTAAAACCAAAGCGTATGGGAATGATTTTGTGCGACGCAGCAAATTTAAGATGATTTTTTATTTTTCTTTGACGACGTGTACCAAGAAGTAAAACGAACGGAGTGAGTTTGCGGTACTCTAGAAAAAGAAAAATAAAAAAGGGTTTAAATTTGCAAGAACATGCACACTATTTAACGTAATTCGTCATAACGAATAAAACATTATGAACCCAAAAGTTATTTTATTGATTCTTTTTTTAATAAACCTGTTTAATTACATTGACAGGCAGGTGCTTTTCGCCGTCTTTCCGTTACTTGCAAAAGATTTAAATTTAAATGATGCGCAACTTGGTTTACTCGGTTCAGTTTTTATGATTGTATACACTTTAACTGCACCGGTTATCGCATATTTTGCAGACCGCTCACCAAGGCAAATTTGGGTTTCCGTTTGTGCGGCTTTGTGGAGCGGTGCAACCGCGTTTACTGGTATGGCAAAAAACTTTTTTCATATTGCAATTGCTCGTAGTTTTATAGGTGTGGGTGAGGCCGGGTTTACAAGTGTTTCCCCCTCCCTTACGGCGGAAGGTTTTAGTAAGGAAGTACGCGCACGCATACTTGCAATTTTGGGGCTTGCCTTGCCGCTTGGCAGCGCGCTTGGATATTTGCTGGGCGGCTTAATCGGCCAACATTACGGATGGCGCATGGCATTTTATATTTTAGCTGTTCCGGGTTTTTTACTCGCTTTTTGGGCCTTGTTTTATATTAAAGATAAACGCAAAACGCAAGACAGTAAAAAAATAAAAATCTCAAATTACTTACAATTTTTTAAAAGCAAAAGTTTTGTTTATTTATGTTTAGCGGAGGCTATGGCAACTTTTACTTTGGGCGGCCTTGCGGCGTGGATGCCCACATATTTCCACCGCTACTTCGGCTTTAGTATAGCAGAGGCAGGCACAAAATTCGGTTTAATGATAATTATTGCAGGGCTTATCGGCACTTTGGGCGGCGGTGTACTTTCGGACTTTTTGATTAAGAAAACAAAACGCGCTTATTTTTATACTACTTTGCTTGGTTATATGATGGCTTTGCCGCTTGGGCTTTTTGCACTTTTGTGCGAGAGCCAAACTATATCCCTTATTTGTTTTGGTGCGGCAATGAGTTTTGTATTCTTGCAAACAGGTGCTTTAAATGCGGCAATTATCAGTTTGACTTCACTTGAAATAAGGTCTATGGCATTTGCCTTCAATATTTTTATTATTCACGCTTTGGGGGATGCAATTTCCCCAATGACTATCGGTAAAATTTCGCAAGCATTTGATTTACAACTTGCGGTTTTTATAGCCATAGTATTTTTAATACCTGCCATTGTGTTTTGCTATTTTTCCGCGCGCACTTTTAAAGGGCAAGAACTTTAAAAAATATGTTAAAATTGTTTTATGGGTGTTACGGAATCTAAAGAAAATTATTTGGAAATCATACACATTTTGGCCGCCAAGCAAAAAGAGGTGCATGCCGTTGATATCGCAAATTACCTCGGTTTTGCCAGGGCAAGCGTGAGTATTGCTTTAAAAACACTTAAGGACGAAAAATATATTGCGATAGACGATAAACTGCACATCACCCTAACCCCAAAAGGCAAAGCCGTTGCAAAAAAAGTTTACGACAAGCACAAAACACTTTCCACCTGGTTTATGTTTATGGGTGTGGACGAGAAGACTGCACTTAAGGATGCTTGCAAGATTGAGCATATAATATCGGAAAAAACTTTCAAAGCAATTAAGAGGTTTCTCAAGAAGTAGGAAGTCTGCAATTTGAGTTTTTTGCTAGCGGCGTCTTTCTGGTAAATTTTGATTTTTACTGCGATTTTACAAGAGCGTAAACCCGTAGCGTGTGAGAATAATATCGCGCCGCGCAAAATTAAATAAAGCCAAACCGTGTGCATAAGCCTAGCAAGTATTTTGGAGATAATTTAAATCTTTTCTTTGACGACGAATACCCAGAAGTATAGGAGCGGAGCGACTTTCGGTATTCTAGGAAAAGAAAAATTTAAATTAGCCCAAAAGACGCCGCTAGCAAATAATGAAAACTGCAAATCATTCCATTCGTAAAGACACAATGCGTAAAATAAGATATAATATATAAGTATGATAAACGAAAAATTACCCCCACAAGCATTAGACGCCGAAATGGCACTCCTCGGATCCATGATGATTGAGCAAGATGCACTTGAACGCGCTGTCGGTATAGTCAGTGCAGAACATTTCTATAAAACCGCACATCAAAAAATCTTTACGGCGATGAAAACCCTCTCCGATAAAGACCAGGCGGTTGACCTTATTACAGTAACCGAAGAACTTAAACGCGAAGGCTTTTTGGCCGAAATCGGCGGGGAAAGGTATTTGGCGGAACTTATGTCTAAGGTTTCCACTGCAGCACATGTGGAACATTATGCCAAAATCGTTTATGATACGGCACTTGTCAGGGAACTTATAAAAATTTCCACTTCCACCGTTGAAAGTTGCTATAAAGATACGGACCAGGAACCAAGCAATTTAATTGACGAGGCGCAGAGCAAACTTTTCACTTTAAACCAAAAGCAGGTTAAACAGGGGCTTGTTTCCACAAAAGACATGTCCCAAGAAGCGATGGACCAAATTGAAAAACTTATCGTCAATAAAGACCCCATTAAAGGTGTGCCGACAGGTTTTACGGAGTTTGATACAATGACAGGCGGCCTAAGGAAAGGCGACCTTATTATACTCGCAGCCCGCCCTTCTCAAGGAAAAACCGCAATGGCATTAAATATTATTCAAAATGCACTTGATAAAAATTTCCCGGTTGCATTATTTTCTTTAGAAATGGGGCGCTTTCAAATTTACCAAAGAATGGTTTGCACCGCCGCGCAAGTTAGTTTACATAATGTAAGTACGGGCGTTTTCCAAAAATCAAGGTGGCGTGAACTTTCAACAAAAATTCAAAAACTCGGAGAACAACCGCTTTTTATTGACGATACCCCGGCCGTAACTATAACAGAAATACGCATGCGCGCAAGACGCTTAGCCCGCGAACTGCAAAAAGCCGGCAAAGAACTTGGCCTTATTGTAATTGACTATATCGGCCTTATCCGCAGCGGCAAGGCAAAAGTGGAATCCCGCCAACAGGAAGTTTCAGAAATTTCAAGAATGTTAAAAGAACTTGCAAGAACTATGAATGTCCCTGTTCTTGCCCTTTCCCAACTTAACAGAAATACCGAAAAGGGCCGCGCGGATAACCGCCCTCAACTTTCGGACTTAAGGGAATCAGGCTCTATTGAACAAGATGCTGACGTCGTCGCCTTAATACACCGCGAAGGTTACTATAAGTGGAACGATGAAACTTTAAGAAATAAAGCAAACCTTATCTTAGCAAAACAACGCAATGGCCCGGTGGGTACTATTGACCTTAATTGGTATAGCGAATATACTTTGTTTACCAATCCGGCCCTTGTAAGTGATGAAGAAGCCGCCGTAGCTATGGCAGCCCCGGGCGATATACCGCTATGATACCGATCCTTCGCCCTACGATTGCGGAAGTAAATTTAGCTGCTTTAAAAAATAATCTTTTAAAAGCTAAAGGTTTAATTGCGCAAAGAGGGCAAGAAAATTCAAAAATTTTACTTTTGGCAAAAGCAAATGCTTACGGGCATGATGCCGGGCTTGTTTCCAAATACGTGCAAGATAATAAACTTGTTGATTTTTTGGGTGTTGCTTCTATAGAAGAAGGTATGGAACTGCGCCAAAAAGGCATAACTTTGCCTATTTTAGTTCTTGGCAGTATTTGGCCTTTTGAATGTTTTGAATATGCCATAAAAAATAAATTATCTGTTGCAATAGCAAGTGTAAGAGCGGCAAAATTTTTGGCGGAACTTTCCGCAAAACTAAAACTTAAAGCATACGCACATGTAAAGCAGGAAACAGGCATGAACCGCATAGGTTCGCGCAGGCCTGCAGCAATAGAAATACTTAAAATTTTAAACGCTGCGCCTTTTGTGGAAGTGCAAGGAACTTTCAGCCACTTCGCTAAAGCAGATGACGCGGAATATTCCAAGCAGCAATTCACTTATTTCACAGAACTTTTGCAAGATGCAGAAAACTTAAATTTAAATACGGGTTTGCGGCATTTATCTGCATCCCAAGCATTTTTAAATTTCCCAAAAGCGCAATTTGATATGGTTCGCCTTGGCCACCTTGCTTATGGGTTGGAGCCGGGCTTTGAGCCGGTGCTATCTTTAAAATCTAAAGTAGTGTTTATAAAAGATATTAGGGAAAATGTGTCTGTGGGCTACCAAAGAACATTTATTACCAAAAGGCCCTCAAAAATTGCTACTATACCTATAGGGTATGGCGATGGTTACCCACGCGCTTTATCAAATAAAACGGAAGTAGAAATTTTGGGTAAGCGTTGCCCGCAAGTGGGTAATATCACTATGGATATGATGATGGTTGATATTACCGAACTTGGCGATATAAAAATCGGCACCGAAGTAACATTAATAGGCAAAAATTTGCCTGCTTTGGAACTAGCCGAAAAATGCGGAACCATTGATTATGAGATATTAACATCTATTGCGCGCCGCGTTCCGCGTATAGGGGTTTAAATGTTTAAAAAGACGGGGAAATTTGTAATTTTCTTTTTTACTCAATTCGGCCAAGCAACCGAAATGATTAAAGATGCCGCTTTTTGGTTTATCAAAACCCCGCTTGAAGTTAATCAAACTCTCCAACAAATAGTAAAAATAGGTGTTGAAAGTATACCTGTTATTTTGATGACGGGTTTATTTGTGGGTATGGTGCTTGCTTTGCAGGCAGGGAACACCATGCAAAGTATTTTAAGCGAACCTTTGTATATCGGTTTGCTTGTAAGTTTTTCCTTAGTTCGTGAACTTGGCCCGGTACTTACCGCCTTTGTGCTTTCGGGCCGCGCAGGTGCTGCAGTTACTGCCGAAATCGGCACAATGAAAGTTACCGAACAAATTGATGCTTTAAGCACACTCGGAACAAATGCGATAAGATATTTAGTTATCCCGCGTTTAATTGCTTTTACCGTATCAATACCGATACTTACAATATTTTCAATTTTAATGGGTATCCTCGGCGGGTATATAGTAAGTGTTGAAGGCTTAGGTGTTCCTTCGAGCACTTATATAGGGGATATTACCACATATTTAGGCGTAGATGATTTAATGCACGGCCTTATAAAAGCGACTTTCTTTGCTTTTACTATCGGCGTAATTTGCTGCTATAAAGGGCTTAATACAAGGGGCGGTGCGGAAGGTGTGGGTAAATCTACAACGGGTGCTGTGGTCGTCAGCATGGTAATGATTTTAGTTATTGACTACTTCTTAACAGCGATTTTACACGCTTTTGGGGTATAAGTATGATTAAAATAGAAAATTTACAAAAACATTTTGGCCCAAAAAACATTTTAAACGGTGTTAATTTGGAAATTAAAGACGGCGAAGTTACAACTATTATCGGCGGATCAGGTACAGGTAAAAGCACATTAATTAAATGTATTATCCGCTTGCTTGAACCGGACGGCGGCAAAATTATTGTTGACGGGAAGGATATAACACATTTAAATAATGAGTTTGAACTTGCAAAACTGCGCAAGAACTTCGGTTATTTATTCCAGGAAGGTGCTTTATTTGACTCTTTAACCGTTGGGGAAAATGTAACTTTCGGCCTAAAATACTTAACAGATACACCAAAAAGCGAATATGCTAAAATTGCAAAAGAAAAACTTGCGCTTGTCGGCTTAAAAGATATTGAAAATTTACGGCCTTCGGAACTTTCCGGCGGTATGAAAAAGCGTGTTTCACTCGCGCGTGTTTTGGCAACAAACCCAAAAGTAATTTTATATGATGAACCAACAAGCGGGCTTGACCCGATAATGTCGGAAATCATCAGCCAATTGATTTTAGATTTGAAGAAAAAACTTGGTGTAACATCCATAGTTATTACGCATGACATGAAAAGTGCCTTTGAAATTTCAGACACCCTTGCCATGCTTTATGAGGGTAAAGTGCAACTTGCCGCACCAAAAGCAGAATTTAAAAGAACACAAAACCCTTATGTTAAACAATTTATTGAGGGGTCGGCAAATGGGCCGATACAGATGAAAATCTCAAATTAAAGAGGTATTTATGAGTACAGAAACAAAAGTCGGTTTATTTACTTTTATAGGTTTGGCACTATTGGGGCTTTGTATTTTTGCCTTGGGCAGTTTTTCTATAACAAAAGGCTATGATATTACCGTACACTTTACGGATGTTTCGGGGTTACCGGCGAAATCAAATGTCCGCTTAAACGGTGTTGAGGTGGGTAAAGTAAAGGAACTTAAAATTGAAGGCGGTGAAATTTTGGCCTTGCTTAAAATTAATGAGGGCGTAGCTATTTATAAAGATTCTAAATTCGCAATAGCAGCCACAAGTTTAATCGGTACAAATTATTTACAAATTGAACAAGGTAACCCAAAAAGCGGTATTTTAGGACCGGGTTCCCATGTAACAGGTATGAGTTTACCTTCAATTACAAATATGATAACCGATGCCTTAAATTCCATACAGAACTTAACTTACGGTATAAACGATAATGGCAGGTTCGGTGAAGATTTACATGCTACACTTCAAAATCTACGTGAACTTTCCAGCAATTTAAATGATTTAGTCTTTTCTTTAAGGCCTTATTTAACAAAATCAATGTCGGAAGTCAGCGAACTCACAAAAGCATCAAATGAAGTTATGCAAGACCTGCAAACAGGCAAAGGTTTGTTCCCGGCTTTAGTTTCAGATGAAAAAATGAAACAAGATGTTGAGCAAACTTTAGCCAATATTAAACAAGTTTCAGCAGACGCAAAAACATTTATCGGCCAGATGGCAAAATTCAAAATTTTCTGGTTATATGATGCTTATTATCAACCGAAAGGAGGATTAGGCACCTCTGATTTATTTATTAAATTTGTGCCGGGTAACGGTTATACTTATTATAGTGCCGGTGTTGCTAATTTAGGTAATAAAGACAATATGCCAAAAAATAACAGAGACTTCAGGGATTATAATCAAATTGATGTACGCCTCGGCGTATACAATCAATGGGCCGATTTGGCTGTTGGTATGATCCGCGGTTCCGGCGGTGTAAGGGCAGCTGTTAAACCGTTCTACAAAGCAAATAATTTTATTGTTAAGAATTTTGCCTTATACGGCGAAGCAACTGATTTCGGCCGCAAACGTATTATCAACGGACGTATGTTTGATAAACCTTTCTATGCCGTTGGTGCACAAGCATGGATTAACAAAAATGTAGCTTTCAATGTAAGATATAATGATATTGCCGAGGCCTCTGCCTTGCAAATCGGTGCGAATTTATCGTTTGAAGATAAGGAGCTTGCATCCTTGCTCGGCCTTGCAAGAATGGCAAATTAGTAGGTATTTATGAAATTTAAAACTGTTTATACTTGTCAAAAATGCGGTTTTAACTCCCCAAAATGGCTTGGGCGTTGCCCTGATTGCGGGGAGTGGAATAGTTTCGCCGAAGAAGTCATACAGGAAGAATCAAAAACAGCAAAAACAAAAAAATCTTTTACGGAATTTTCGTCTGAAATTACACCGTTAAAAGAAGCAAGCGCAAAAGAAGAAAAACGCACACCGACAGGTATAACGGAATTTGACCGCTTAACTTCCGGCGGCCTTGTTGACGGGCAAATTACATTGCTTGCCGGCGCACCGGGTATCGGTAAAAGCACTTTGATGCTGCAAATTGCATCAGCCCTATCAAAAAATCAAAAAGTTTTGTATATTTCAGGCGAGGAATCTTTGGAACAAATTGCCTCTCGTGCAAAACGTTTGAAAGCTGACGGGGAAAATATCTTTTTGCTTTCTGAAACTAATATTCAGCGCATTTTGGATGCCATAAAAAAAGTTGCACCACAAGTTTTGATAGTAGATTCCATACAAACAGTCTATCATCCGGAATTTAATTCTGCCTCCGGCACTTTAAGCCAAGTACGTGAAAGTGCAGGCGAAATTTTGCGTGCCACAAAACCAAACGGCATAATCACTTTTATTTTGGGCCATGTTACTAAAGACGGCGCACTTGCCGGGCCGAAAGTTTTGGAACACATGGTGGACACCGTTTTGTATTTTGACAGTGATTCAGATAATATTTTGCGCATACTCCGCGCACATAAAAACCGCTTTGGTTCTACTTCTGAAATTGCTTTATTTAAAATGACAGCAACCGGCCTTGAAGATGTTTTGGACGCAAGCGCGTATTTTGCGCAAACCTCGCGCAGTAAAAAAATTATCGGCAGGGCATTTTCAATTGCTTTAGAAGGTACGCGCCCGATTTTAACTGAAGTGCAAGTTTTAACTTCGGTAACGCATTTCCCGTACCCACGCCGAATTGCAACGGGGCTTGATTTAAACCGCTGCCAAATGCTCTTGGCTGCGCTTGAAAAACATATCGGGCTAAATTTAGATAATAAAGATGTTTATATTTCCCTAACAGGCGGCACAAAAATTAATGATCCGTCACTAGACCTTGCAATTTGCGCTGCTGTGATAAGTTCCGTTAAAGATAAGCCAATTTCCGGCACTTCCGCTTTTATTGGGGAAGTGGGAATTTTAGGGCAAGTTGCGCCTGTACCATTAACTGAGCGCCGTATTAAAGAGGCCGCGCGCCTTGGCATGAAAGAAATTTTCACACCAATTTTAAAAGAAACCCCAAAAGAAAAGGTAGAACAACTTGAAGATTTGTACAGTTTATCTGTAAAATTATAATATATGAAAAATAATATAAAAGTTTCTGCAATTTGCCCTAATGTTTGCTTGGCTGAAACTAATACAAATGCAAAAAATATAATTAGATTAACTAAACTTGCCGTCAAACAAGGTGCGCAAATTATAACAGCGCCCGAGCTTTCAATAACCGGCGCAACCTGTGGGGATTTATTTCTAAAACCACTCTTAATTAACAATGCTTTAAAAGCATTAAACACAATTTTAAAAGAAATAAAGAAATTAAATGCCGTCTTAATTGTCGGCTTACCTTTGCAGATATCCGGGCAGATAATAAATGCAAGTGCTGTATTATACAAGGGTAAAATTTTGGGTATTGTTCCGGCTGGAAATTGCGAAATACGCTACTTTACCCCGGCAAAAGAAATTAAGCAAAATAAAATTTTATTACTTGGGCAAAAAATTCCACTTGGTACAAATTTAATTTTTAAAATGTTTGGAATAACTTTTACAGTTAAAACAGGGCTTGATTTAAATAAACAAATCCCCCCCATGCCAAAAGCGGGAATTATTTTAAATCCGTCGACAAATTATGAATATTTAGGTAAACAGGAAAGGCTTAAAGATTTAATTTCAACATATTCCGCCGTAAAAAATTGCACTTATGTTTATGCTTCAAGCGGATTTGGGGAATCATCTGCTGAAGCGGTTTACAGCGCAAATATTTTAGTTTATAATAAAGGCAAACTTATTGCCCAAGCACCGCGCCTAACAATGCAAGATCAAATTTTAACTTGTGAAATTAATAATGTTGCCAAAACAAAACCTGCTAAAATTTTATATAAACACGATACAAAACATCCTTTCAGCCCGGCAAATAAACAAGAATTGCTTGAAGTTTTAGATTTGCAAGCACTTGCACTTGCAAGGCGTTTAGAACAAACAAGAATAAACAAAGTTATTTTGGGTATTTCCGGCGGGCTTGATTCCACTTTGGCCTTGCTTGCCGCAGTTCACACATTTAAAAAATTAAATTTGCCGCTTAAAAATATTTTTGCTTACACTTTACCCGGGCTTGGCACGACCAAAAAAACAAAAAATAATGCGGAACTTTTATGTAAAGCACTTGGTGTTAGTTTTGATGAAATTGATATAAAGCCCTCAGTTTTACAACATTTTAAAGATATAAAACACAACAAAAATATCGTTGATACCGCCTATGAAAATGCCCAGGCACGCGAACGTACACAAATTTTATTTGATATTTCAAACAAAATCGGTGCTTTAGTTTTGGGTACAGGTGATATGTCAGAATTTGCCTTAGGTTGGGCAACTTACGGCGGTGATCATCTTTCAATGTATGGTATAAATGCCGGTATTCCTAAAACTTTAATTCAGGAAATTGTGGCGGAATATGCTAAAAATGCACCGGCAAAAGTTAGCAAAGTTTTAAAAGATATTTTGGCTACACCGATTTCCCCTGAACTTAAACCGGCAAGCAAAGGTAAAATCACGCAAAAGACGGAAGATTTAGTTGGTCCATACATCTTGCACGATTTCTTTTTATATCACTTTTTAGTAAATAATTTGGGCCCAAAAGAAATTTATAAACTTGCGCTTTCCGCTTTCAAAAATGACTTTAATAATGCGACAATTAAGCATTGGCTTGAAGTATTTTTTAGACGGTTTTTTAATCAGCAATTCAAGCGTTCTTGCTCAGCAGAAGGCCCAAAAATACTAACAGTATCTTTAAGCCCCCGTACAGATTTAAGGTTACCGAGTGATGTTTCTTCCGCCCTTTGGCTTGAAGAAATTAAGAAGCTAAACTAATCTTCAACTTTAATTATAAAACTGTTACTGTGTGCGCTAACTTCTGGTGCAAACATGCTCTGCATTATGCTTGAACCGACATTAAACACACCGCTTGCCGTAGGGCGCAAAACATATTTAAGTTCATAAGTCCCCACAGGCACATAATCCATAAAGAAATTTGTTTGTGCAAGTTGTAAATCTTCGTAACGTGAAAGGCCGTCCCACACCCAGCCGGAAAGTAATTTTTCTGTGTCAAAAGCAGCAGGCTTTTTATCTTGAATCATCACAAAATCAAAGTTATGTTCTGCTTTTATAGTTAAGCGAACTTCAATTTTATCTCCGACTTTGATGGTTTCGTTTTCACGCAGCGGCCTGACGGTATTTTCCTTAATCAAGTAATAAGATTTTGTGATATTTAAAATACCTTTCGGGCTTGCTTCTTGCGGTAAATCGCTTATAACTAAATTACTCAAAGTTGCAAAACTCGGCAAAGTTTTTTGTGCTTTTTTGCCTTGCGTTGTTGTGGTATTTTGTGTAATTTTGGCTTTCAAACTTTCATTATTTGCCTTCGGTTCATATACGCTGAAAACAGTCTTACTTTCTTTGGCAAGCGGGCCGAAATCAAGTGTATAATTTTGCCCGTTCCAAGCAATATCATAATGTTTATTTTGGCTCAAAACACCCCAAGTCTTTATTGCATCAAGCAAACTGTAAACTGCTTTTGCGGCATTTGTAGTACTGCCCCACATTGTTGCTTTTTTATTAAAGAGTATCCATTTAATTATACCGTCAATACGTGTGCTGTTCGGATCTACTTCAAGCAACATACGCAATGCCTCAGCGTGTAAATTTAAGCTATCATGGAACCATTGCCAAGAGCGTTCTTCCATAGCAAAACTTGTGCCGGTAACGTCATTTTCTTTAGCGGTTTCAAAAAGCATATTGATATATTTTTTTGCTTTTTGAGGATTGCCTAAACGATGGTAAATAACCGCCATATAAACTTTGCCCAAAGGTGCTAGAATTTCTTTTTGTTTATCAATATAATCGGCCAAAGTTTGAACTTCTTGACGCGTTTCTTTAACGAGCAAAGTTTTATCAAAAGCACTTATTACATAGGCATAATATATTGCTTCAAAAGGATAAAAAGGTTTTGAAAAATCAAATTTTTTATATTCGTTATGCAAATATTTTAAGGCATTTTGCGTAATATCCATCGGCGGTTTTACGCCAAAATATGATGCCTGAGCCAAACGGTCAACAACATAAAGCGTTACATATAAACTGCTTTTACCGCCTTTTATCCAGGCAAAACCGCCGTCTGAATTTTGATATTTTTTAAGGTCTTCCGTATACTCTTTTTGTTTTTTGGCGACGGTGTTAGAATCAAAAATATTTATGAAATTGTTTGACTCACAACCACCCTTTGAAAGATTATACCAAGGGGAAAGTTCTGTGTCTTTCAGTAATATTTCAGAGGTCTGCTTATTCCACTTTTCCGTTTTTGTTTTACGCGATATTTGGCTGATTGCTTTCTTAAAATTAACGTTTTCATTAAGTTTGTTTATTATGGCTATCGGCAAATAACGGTCAATAGTGCTTGTTGCGGTTTTAAATGTTTGTTCGGATAATAATGGCATAGCGGATACAATGGGAACTAACAAAGAAGTATCCAAAGTTAAATGTGCGGCATTTAAAACTTCTCCTTCTTTTATCGGGGCAAGTTCAAAAGTGTTTGCACCTTCTTTTAACGCAATTGTTTTGCTTTTGGGTAGATATTGAAGGCTGGTTAAGAGCGGTAAAGTTCTTGTTTCCCCGTCTATCATATTGCCGGAGCGGATAGCCGCGGTAACAGTAATTTCCCCAAGTTCTTTAGGAGCGGTATAGGCCCAAGTTAAGGTTTTTTCTTCCCCTGCTTTTAAGGAAACCTGTTGCGGTTTAAAAGTATTTTCCGCCGTTTCACCGTTCACATTAAGGGTTAAAGAAACCTCACCCTGCAAAGTTCTTTTGCCATTATTTCTAGCTAGGGTTTTTATGACAATTTTATCATTCTGGCGCAAGAATGTGGGTGTTTCAAGGCGCAAGGTTAATTCTTTACGCGTCTTGAAATTAACTTGCGTTTGCCCTGTTTGCAAGGTTTTGCTAAAGACGATTGCGGCGGCAGTCCACTCCGTTAAACTATCCGGCATTGTAAAATTAAAGTTTGCTTTACCGTTTTTAAGATCTGCCCTTGGGTTAAAGTAAGCAGTCGGTGCAAAATCTGAACGTGTAGCATTTGAATCAGGCATACTAACTGCAGATGATGTTTTCATTGCCTTCATATTTATAGAATCTTCCATACCTTCTGTGGCAAAATCATTAGCAGCATGTCGTGGACCTGCTGACGCTGCATAACTTGATCTTCCGACATACTCCCTGTAAAAATTAATATTATGCGTTTGGAAGGAATTTGAAATATTTCCACCACCAAAATGTTGTAAATATAATAACGGTAAACTAAAACTATGCGGCTTATAATAATCGAGTGCTTTATCGTAAACGGTTATCATAGCACGCGCATTTTGCAAAGGTTTACCGTCAACCGTTGCATTTAAATTAAGTTCTGCTTTTTTGCCGGGTTCTAAATTTTCCGGTACATTGAGTTTCACATCTACATCTTTTCCTACATAAGGCACTTCTATATTAAGTGTTCCGCCGTAACTTGCGTAATCATATACACCAAACCAACGCAAACTTATACCGCCCTGATATTCGGGTAAAATGGGTAAAGTTAAAAATTGTAAGGGCTTATTAGATAATTGCATACGTTTTACAAAAAAACCGTTTTTATAAATTTCCACATATTTAGGCCCTTTTGCCTTATTTGCACCAAGTAAAATTTTTGCATTTTCACCAACAATATATTTTTTATTTTCAGCAAGCGTGATATTACCTTGCACTTCTAAATTAGGATTTTTACTGTCATATACTTGGAAAATAAAATCTTCACTTTCTTCACCATATGCTTTTAATTTTGCACTGTAAACACCTTCTTGTAATATAGGCAGTTTTTGGGAGATTTCATTACCGTTAAATTCTATCTCAGTACCGAAAACAGGTTCTTTAGCCAAATCATATGTTGCCTCATAATAAGGCTGATCTTTCTTTTGTTTTGCTTTAAAAACTTCAAAAACTGCCTTGCCTTTTTGTGGTTTACCGGCGGCATTTTGCATTTTTAAAGTCAAAGTGTTTTCAGTATCATTTAAGAAAAAACCTTTAGCTCTTTCTAGACTAAAAAAGTATTTTTGATTTGCTACATACAAGCTTGTTTCACCTGAAATTGTATGGCCGTTTGTGCCGGTAACTTCTACACTAATAGAATACCTTGCGGGTAAAACTTTTTCCTTTTTGGCTTTTGGGGTAAAAGTTATTTTAAAGTTACCGTCTTTATCTGTTTTAGTTTCGGCATTTATTTGGGGTTCATCTTCAAATTCAAAGCCACCCCATCTATAACAGCAAGGGTAAAAAGCGCTTTTTGCAATACTATATTTTACCTTTGCATTTGCTAAAGCCTCGCCGGAATAATAAGTGGCTTTACCATTAATAGTAACCGGCTTATTAAAACTATAAGTGCTGTCAGGCGTATTTAAAGTCAAAGTAAATTCTGGCTGCTTAAACTCTTCCACTTGGAAACTTCCATAACCATGATAACCCATCCTGTGCGGATCTTTTTCATCTGTTCTGACATTTATAGTAAAGTAACCTAGCCTTGTTTCTTTCGGTATTTTAAAGGTATATGTTGCTTGACCGAAACTATCAAGTGTTAAACTATCCTTAGCAAGCACTTTATAAGAAGTATCACTAACTGTAATAATCCATTTATCCTGCCCTTCATAAGTAAAATATTTATTATCTTTCTTTCCTATTACATTGACTACAATTTTCACTTCCTCACCAGGTTTATAAATTGATCTATCTGTATTTATATAAACCGATACAGATACCCCTGAATTCCTGGAACTATAACCTTGTTTATTATTAAGATAATCTATCAAAGCATAATTATCCTTATATTTAGCCACGATATTTTGTAAAGTGTCCGTAGATTTTACATTTACTTGACCGTTTTTATTTGTTTTTACATTTAATTCACCGATTTTAGTCGGATTATTCCAATAATAACCTCTAATTTTATCAGCTTTAATATTAACATTTGGAATTAAATTACCGTTTTGCGCGGAAAGCGTATAAAAATTTATGCTTGTATCTTTATAATTTAAGGTATTTAAATCGTCTGTATTGACATAATTTGTAGTCAAAAGTGCCAAATCGGTAACATTGATATAAGATCCGTAACTGCTATTGTGATTTCCCTCATAATCAAGGGAAAAAACATAAAAACCACGTTCTAACCCCGGCAATTCAAATTTAAAATCTTTAGGCGTATACGGTTTATCATAAGTTAAATCTTGAGGATAAACTTTAAATGGGTCAAGTTCTTTAAGTTTTAGTGGGTTTTCCCTATCTATAACTTGTTCTAAAGAAAGTTTATAAAGTTTAAAATTAACTTGTTTGACATTTCTTGCCTTAAATTCAAGGGGTAATACAGTATTCGGTTTATAATTTTGAGAAAAACCTTTAGTTAAATAAGCACTTGGGGATTCAAGGCTCTTTACTAAAGATACACAAGCCGCCCTAGGGGAACAATATACGGCAAGATCATGCGCTTTTTGATAATCTTCAATATTTTCATACAAACGTGCACTTTCCAAAGCACTAAAGTATTTACCGTATTCTTTTGCTTCAAAAAAGTATTTTTTATATTTACCGTTATAATTTTTACTAAAGCTGGCAATGGCAGCATAAAATTCTGCCAAATCTTTTTGTTGTTCTTTATATAATTCAGGTGATGTTTGTGGTTTTTGTTGTTCGATTTTCATATCGATATATTTGAGATGCCAATATTCTCTAACATTACCACGATTTTTACCGACCAATTTATATGATTCTTCATATACCTTTTCACGCGGTTTAATATCAACGAAATAACGCACATGGCTATTACCATATCCATAATAAAAATCACCGCGATATAAATCATAATCATCCGGAGCTGATCCATCTACCAATACATCATACAGACTCATATAATATACTTTTGTGGTTTCCCTATTTAAATACTTCTTATAATTTTTATACGGCATATTAACAAGGGTTGTACGCAAATTCCACAAATCTTTATAAGATTCTTTTATGGCGTCTTGTTTTTGTTTGTTGGTAAATTTGGTCGGGTCGGTTTTGCTTTCAACTAAATTATTTGCATAGTAAGGCGTGCTTTCAAGCGCTTTAATTTTGGCGAGATAATAAAGCACTCTTTCCTCTTTATTAGACGGAACTTTCACGGAGTATATCAATTTAAGTGCAGCATCATATTTGTGTTGGTTTATCAAAGTTATAGTTTGTTCAATATCATCTTGTTTTGTTGTTTGGGTTTGGTTCGTCGCAAAAACAGGCAAGGCCAAAAGCGCTGAAATTAAAAAATAAAATAAAAATTTTTTCATAATATCTCCGTATATAATAAGGTATATATTTTTATTTTACTATTTTTAAATTTTTGTGTAAAATAAAACATCCCCGAAAATTTATCGGGGATATTTAAATTAAGCGGAACAAAAATTACCTGTAAACGTTGTAGTCAATATCCTGGAAAATATTATCCTTCCACTCAAGTTCTTTTAAATAATTCTCATCAATGCGGTTGCCGACAATCATCTCATAAAGCGCGGTAAAGCGTTTAACGTGGTCCTTGGTACGTTTGGTGGAATATTCCTTGGCAGTTCCTACCGTCATTAAAAATGCCCAGTCTGAAGACTGCATTAAAACAAGTTCCCTCGCACATTGGTTTAAGGCACGCCTTAAAACACCGTCGGCATTTGGAAAGCGGTTTGCAAGTTCTATCATACGCTCCGCCGCTTTAATGAGGTGGCGGTAAATCCAATCATTTCCGCTGTTAAGCCAAACATCATTGTAGCCTTTATCGCCCCAAGAGGACGGGGAAGGCTGGACAACTTGGTTAACAGGATATTTTTCCAAATATTCAAAAGGTGTAATTAACTTGATATCTTTTTGATCATAATAGATTTTTTTGAATAAAAATTCCAAGAAATCTATACCTTCATACCACCAATGACCGTAAAGTTCTGCGTCATACATGGAAACAACTAAAGGTTTACGGTCCGTTATAACGCTTGATAAATATTCCACTTGTTTTTGGCGGTTGAACATAAAGTTCCCGGCATGGCTTGCAGCAACATCTAAGGCATCACTTGGGTAATAAGGTTGCTTTTGGTTTAAAGCAACTTTACCGGTGATTTTATAGTATTTCATGCCGATATTTCTTCTTACGCCGTCACTATGCAAATAGTTTTTGACATAATCGTAATCAAGGTCATAACCAAGATCCCGATAAAATTCGCGGTAGCGCGGATCGCCGGGATAGCCACTTTCGGCACTCCAAACCTGTTGGGCAGATTCCATATCGCGAGCGAAAGCCGCAACACCTTGAGGGGTATAAACCGGCGCATAAATACCGTATTTGGGGCGCGGAACGCCGTGCATAACACCATGTGATTCCATAAAGAAGAACCTTATGCCTTCTTCCTTTAAATATTTATCTACATCGTAATTATAGGCACATTCAGCGAGCCAAATGCCGCGCGGCGAACGCCCAAAATGTTTGCGGTAATTGTTTGCAGCAATTTTAATTTGAGCTTTAATGCTTTGCTCTTGTACCTGTAGAGGTAAATAACCGTGTGTGGCACAGCAAGTAATAATTTCAAGTTTACCCATATTTTGGAATTTTTTAAAACCTTCCAAAATGCGGCCGTGATAATAATTTTCAAAAAGTTCGCGGTATCTGTGGAATTTATCATGGTACATTTTTGCTACATAAGCAAATTCCGTATTTTTTGTGCGCTCAAGTTCCTTTTCAGATAACTCAATTCTTTGGTTTAAATAATGGCGGAAACGCTGGATAAGAAGTTCATCGGACATCATTTCGCAAAGCGGTGGGGTAAGCGACATTGTTACCCTAAAATCCACGCCTTGCGCCGTCAAATTTTCATAGACATTTAAAAGCGGTAAATATGTTTCCACCATCGCTTCAAAAAACCAATCTTCTTCAAGAAAATCGGGGTACTCCGGGTGGCGGATAAACGGCAAATGGGCATGCAAAACTAAAGAAAGGTAACCCTTTTCCTGTTCCATTAGGCCTCCTCGCGTTTTGCGCGGATGGTGATAAATCTTTGCTTTTCCTCTTTGGTTTTATGCTGGGCTTTGATAGGCATATCAACATTTTGCCCGGCATTTAAAGGGAAGCGGAAAGAGAAACTGCCGTCTTCGTTAACACTGATTTTTTCCCCTTTTATATAGACATCAGCATTTTTGCTTGCTTGGCCGTAAATAATGATTTCGCAAGCAGCTTTTAGCCAAATATCTTCATCAGTTTGAGGTTTGTGTAAAGTATATGAACCCCAAGAAGAAAGATGTGAAGACGGATTTGTATCACGCCCGATTTCAAAGGCTTTCCAGCGTTGTGCAAAAATGTGCTGCAACTTTTCGCTTGCGCCTGTGCCAAACATATCAGCACCGGACATTTTTAAAATCTTTTCATACTCGCCTTCAACCATCATCCATTTTTCATCTATTATATTGGAGATTTGGCCTGTCGGCACTGTTGTTTTATTGGAACGGGTTAACAAAATAAACTCCCCGCTAGGTAGAATTGCACCGATATCGCAAATATAAGTGCGCCCGCTTGGGACTTGCAAATACCAGCTTCTTGCATCTAAAACAACCGGAACATCAAAATAAGAATTGGCATTTGTACCGTCAAAATTTTTATCTGTTATATCATATACGCGGATAACCGTGCGTGCATTATCAAAGACATTTTGCCCCTTTTTATCTTTAATTTGTTCAAAAGTTTCGTTCACGATTTCCCAAAAAAGGAACATCCAATTTGGATCTTTAGGGAGTAAAAAACTCTCAGTTTTGCCATAATTTTGCGGCAAGTCATATTGCGCTTCGCGCGCGGCTGCCGTATCAATTTTAATAACGGCGGTAGACGATAATTTTTCGTCCATAACTCCTCCTTAATTTTCTTTCGGTAATAACCCCAAGTTTACAATTTCATCTAAATTAGGCTTCACAAGATTTTGTGAAATCTGTATAGATTTTGCCGCTGCATCAATATCTTTTAGGCCGTTTCCTCCAACTACGATAGCAACGGTTTCATCTTTCTTAATTGCGCCTTGCGCTACCATCTTTTTAAGGCCGGCATAAACTGCCGCGCCGCCCGGTTCTGCAAAAACGCTTGAAGCACGTGCAAGTTCCGGAATAGCTGCAATAATTTCCGCGTCACTGACGGTAACTGCGCTCCCCTCTGATTCCTTTAAAGCCTGCAAGGCCAAAAAACCGTCGCGCGGAACATTTACGGAAATACTGTCTGCAATCGTATTTGCCTGTACAGGTTCAAGTTTCCCGTCATTAAACCAGGCTTTTGTTACTGCGGAACTACCCTCAGCCTGAACGGCAATCATTTGCGGCATTTTGTCAATAATACCAAGTTTATTGAAATCTTGAAAGCCGCGCCACATACCGCTCAAAATTGTACCGTCACCAACGGCAACTAATACTTTATCCGGTGCTTCCCATTGCATCTGCTCGCAAATTTCAAAGGCACAGGTTTTTTTACCTTCCCTTGCATAAGGGTTAAATCCGGCTGCGCGGTTATACCAATTAAAACGTTCGGTTGCTTTACGGCAAATTTCAAAAGCGTCGTCGTAAGTGCCATCAATTCTTATAACTTCCGCGCCATAAATGTAAAGCTGGACAAGTTTCGGCTCCGGCGTATTTTTAGGTGCAAAAATTACAGTTTTTAAATTTATACCGGCGGTAATACAAGCAAGTGAATCACTTGCATTTCCGCTTGAAGCATCCGTAATAACTTTTGCATCAACTTCCAAAGCACGCGCGACTGCAACGGCACTTCCCCTATCTTTAATTGAACCGGTCGGGTTTCTGCCTTCGTCTTTAATCAATAGTTTGCGGATGCCCAATTTTTCGGCAAGTTCATCGGCCTGATATAGCGGCGTCCAACCTACCTGTACCGGCGGTAATTCGTCGTGATCATCAATCGGAAGTAAGTCTAAATAACGCCATATATTATATGAATGATTATTCTCAAGTACATCATAATCAAAACGCTTTTTGATTAATTTATAATCATAATTTATAGCGAGCGGCCCCCCACATGCAGTACAGACATAATCTGACTCACGGGTTTTGTGTTCCTTGCCGCAGATGGCACACTGAAGGTTTAATATCTTCTTCATATAAATATTTTAACATTTTTATGGGTTTTTTGTCTTTATTTATGGGGCCTCACATCCCCTCAATATGATATAATATAAGTGTCGGGCGTGTAGCTCAGTTGGGAGAGCGCCTCGTTCGCAACGAGGAGGTCGTCGGTTCGATCCCGATCACGTCCAATATCTATTTTCCATCATAAAACCCCCGCTTAAAAACGGGGGTTTATAATTTCGTTAATTTTTTAATAGGTTATTGCTCAACAGGCTGTTTAACAGGTTTCCCGGGCAAATTAGTTTTTGCCGGTTGCACCGTTTTTTCTGTTGTTAATTTACCTTTTGCAATAGCCTTATCTAAAGAATTAATTTTCTTTTGTGCCTTTACTGCAATTTTACTTTGCGGGCGGTTTAAAATAACTTTACTATATTTTTCCTTTGCTTTAGCAATTTCACCGAATTTCTCAGTAAGTTCAGCCGCACGGTATAAAGCCTCAACACCGTTTTCGGTATTTGGAAAACGAACTGCAATATCCTCTAAAACATTTCGTTCGGCATAGTTGTCTTTAAGTTTTTTGGCCTGAATTTGCGCTTCTTTTTGTTTAGCCATTACATAATATTGTTCATCAGCAGGCATAAGGTCTGCCGCAACTTTTAAAGTTTCCACAGCGGAAGTATAATTTTTTAAATTCTTTTCCTGCACTTCAGCTTTCAACATCAAGGCATTATAAGCTTCCAGCTTTTGTCCATCTTTTAAATATCCTTCATAAGCTTTTTGTGCTTTATCTATTGCTATTTCGTAATTTTTTGTGTCGGCTTCAAGCATAGCAAAATGTTTATAGACAGTGGATATCTCTACAGAATTTGGAAAATCATTTAAAACTTGGTTATAATAACTTTTGGCCTTTTCAAAATCTTTAAGTTCACTTGCATAAATATCACCCTTCATGCGAAGTGCGGCCGCTTTATATTTGGTTGAAGGGTAAATCTTCCACACTTTATCATATTTTGATAAAGCGGAAAGATAATTACCGTCATTCCTGTAAGAATCACCGAGTAAAAGTTCAATTTTATCTTTGTTTTCATAAACGGGGAAACGTGTAAAGAACATAGCATAGTCTTTAAGTAAATGTTCATGTGCATCTTTTAAATTTAATTTATTTGCGGCAGTAAAAAACATATTTAAGCGGTCTTCTGTTGCTTGTGGCAAATTTTTTGGGGCAAGTGCCCTCATAAGTTCCAATTGTTGTTTGTTTGGAAATTCCGTTACAATTTGATTAGCAAAATTTCTAGGTAATTTTTTTGTAGGGAATTCATAAGTATACTTAAGGAGTGTTAAATAGGCCGGTGTATATTGTTTATTTAAATATTCCACTTTTGCCCTTTGAAGCAGTGCATCAGATGCTGAAGGCAAGGAATAATTTTGCTCAAGCCAGGAATTTAAATCCCACTCAAGTGCCGATAATTGTTTCTTGTCAGCTGTATTGATTTCATTTTTATAAAATTCAAGTTCCTTTTCCGCGCTTTGTGCAAAAAGCGGGGCAAGACAAAATAAAAATAATGTTAGAGTTATAATCTTTTTCATATTCTACCTATAATTTGTAAATTGAAGTTCAAGGCCGAAGTCTTTGCCCCTTAAAAGTGCAATAGTATTTTGCAAAGCATCTTTTGAAGCACTAGAAACACGTAACTGTTCACCTTGAATACTTGCGTTGACTTTCAATTTACTTTCCTTAATAATTTTTACAATTTCTTTGGCTTTATCGGCCGGAATACCTTGCTGAATTTTTACTTCCTGTTTAGCACTGCCGCCAAGGCCGGATTCTATTTTTTGCGGAATAAAATTCTTTAAGGCAATGCCCCTTTTGGAAAGGCGTGTAAGCAAAATGTCATAAAGGGCTTTAACCTTATATTCATCTTTGCAGGAAAGTTTTAATTTGTTTTCCTTAGCAAGCAATTCAAGCGTGGGGTTTGCATCCTTAAAATCATAGCGGTTTGAAACTTCCTTTTTTGCAATATTTATTGCTTCTTCAACTATATTTAAATCTACTTTGGATACGACATCAAAAGAAAAATCTGCCATAATTCCTCCTATATATTTAAATTATAATATTTTTAAACTTACTGCACAAATAAAAACTGCCGCAAATTAAAATGTTACAGGGCAAGTTTTTGAAATTTACGGTTTTTGGGTTAGTGCAAATTTGCGCGGAAGGAAAATATTTTTTTAGTTCTGCGGCAGGTACGGCAGTTTGAGTAACTTCGGTTACGATTATATTTTTAAAAAGCGGGTTCAAAATTTTGGACATTGTTTTATAATCTTTATCGGCAGAACAGGCAAAAATTAAAGTGTTTTCTTTATTGTAATAAGGCGAATTTTTGTAAATTTTTGCAAGTTCTTTAATGGCTTCCGGGTTATGTGCGCCATCTTTAATAATAAATTTACCCCCTCTTTTAAGCACTTCAAAGCGGCAGGGCAAATTTAAATTTAGAGTTTTTCTTTTTAGCCCTAAAATTCCGGCTGCTGCCAACACAATATTTTGGTTTTCTTCAAGTTTTGTTTTGGCTTTTTTGATTTCAAAAACAGGTGCTTTTTTGCTTGCCGCAATATTTTTAATTTCCGCTTTTGCCGACGGTGGCAAAACACCTATTATGCAAGGTATTTTTGGTTTTATTACCCCCCCTTTTTCAAAAGCAATTTGTTTTAAAGTACTTCCTAAAATTTGTGTATGTTCTAAAGATACGGACGTAATTATACTCAAGCACGGTTTTATAATATTTGTACTGTCTTTACGTGCGCCTATACCGCATTCTATGACGGCAAAATCAACTTTTTTATCTTTAAAATAAAGCAAAGCAAGCAAAGTCAAAATTTCAAAAAATTTAAGTTTTACCGTTTCTTTTTTAAGAACTTTTGAGAGATATAAAGCAAAATCTTTTTTACTTATTTTTTTGCCGTTAATTTGCACGCGCTCGCAAATATCAACAATGTGCGGTGACGTAAACAAACCCGTTTTAAAACCGTTTAATTTTAAGTTTTTTGCAAGCAAAAAACAAACTGTTCCTTTACCGTTAGTTCCGCTTACATGCACAGTCTTATAAGTCAAATTTTTTAGACCGAGTGCGGCGGTGGTTTTCTTAACTTCCGCTAAATTATTTTTTTTATTTCCGTGCCCGCGCGCTTCAAGCAAAGCAAGGGCCTGTTTAAAATTCATATTAAATTTGTACGGGGTTATAACGTTTAATTTTTGCACCGAGCGCGGTTAATTTTTGCTCAAATTCCTCATAACCGCGGTCAATGTGGTAAACACGCTCAACGCAACTTTGCCCTTTTGCCGCCAAAGCCGCAAGTACGAGGGCCGCGCCGCCGCGTAAATCTGAGGCCATAACGGTAGCAGGCGTAAGTTTTGCAACACCTGTAACTTTTGCAACATTTTTTTCAATAACAATATTTGCACCCATGCGGACAAGTTCCGGCGCGTGCATAAAACGGTTTTCAAAAATATCTTCGCTAACTTCGGTATTACCTTTTGCCAAAGTCATCAAAGCAAGCCAAGGGGCCTGCAAGTCCGTCGCAAAACCGGGGAAAGGCGCGGTTTTAATATTTACGGGTTTAATTGTTTTGGGTGCTTTTATTTTTACCCAATTTGCGCCCGTTGTAATTTTTGCGCCGGCTTCCTGCAAATATTCAAGCAAAATTTCATTATCTTCCGGCACGCAATTTTTGACGGTAATTTCGCCTTTAGTTATTGCGCCGGCAATCAAGAAAGTGCCTGTTTGTATACGGTCAGCACAGACGGTGTGCTTCATGCCTTTTAACTTTTCTACACCGTCAACAATCAAGCGTCCTTGCTGGTCCATACAAATTTTTGCACCCATAGATTTAAGGGCATTTATAAGGTCAAAAACTTCAGGCTCACGCGCAATATTTTCAAAAACTGTTTTACCTTTAATTAAGCAGGCGCACATCAAAAGATTTTGCGTTGCGCCGACGCTTGGGAAACTTAAAATAATTTTTGTCGGTGCAAGTTTTTTTGCTTTTAAGACGATATTACCCTCATTTAAAATTACTTTTGCGCCGAGTTTTTTAAAACCCTTTAAATGAATATCAACCGGCCTGACGCCGATAGCGCAACCGCCGGGTAAAGCAATTTCCGCGTGTTTTTTACGTGCAAGAAGTGGGCCTGCAACCCAAAAACTTGCGCGCATTTGTTTAACTAAATCATAAGGCAGTTTTACTTTTAAAGCGGTCTGTTTTGTTATTGTGCATGTGCCGTTTTCAAAAGTAACTTTTTTACCAAGGGCTTCCAAAATTTTTATTGTGGTGTTTATATCGCGGAGTTTGGGAACGCGCTTTATTACGCATTTTTCGTCTGTTAAAAGTGTTGCGATTAATATTGGTAAAGCAGCATTTTTTGAGCCGCCGATTTCCACTGTTCCTTTTAATTTTCTGCCACCGTTTATGATAAATTGATCCATAAAATTTAATTCTCCTTTTGTTTTACGTGTTTACGTTACGAATTATGCTAACGAACGCGCAAAACGCGCTTGCGGCGCAAAATTATTCTCTTTCGCTTTTATTAAATAAAACCAACTTCTTAACCTTAAAAAAATAATAGCAAATTTAGAAGATAAATTGTAGAATTTATTTATAAGTAAAAAATTTGCAAAAATAAAAATAATGGAGTAATTATGAAAAAGTTTTTAATATTATTATGTATTTTTTTAATGTGTGCTTGCAATAATACCCCGCAAGAACAACAAAAACCGAAGGCAGAGGTGCAACAAAAAGCAATCGTGCAACAAAAAGAAGATGTACAACCGAAACAAGAGGAAGTAGAACAGGTTAAGCAAGAAGATGTAACTCCAGAAATTGAAGAAATTCAAAATACTTCACAAGAAACACAAGTAGTTACTCAAGAATCTACAACCGAAGATGATATTAACAAACAAGACGAAGATGGTAAAACGGCTTTAATGAAAGCGGTAGAAAGTGGTGATTTAGTTAAAGTGAAAGAGATAGTTAACAAAGGCGCAGATGTAGATATTAAAAGTGAGAGTGGGGACACTGCTTTAATTATGGCTTCTCGTAAAGGTTATGAAGAAATTGTTAAGGTTTTAGCAAATAAAAGTGCCAATTTAGATATTAGGGGAGAGTTCTCCACCACGGCTTTAATTGAAGCTGCTTGTAGGGGTGGTAATAGAGAAATTGTTAAATTCTTAATAGATAGAGGTGCGGATATTAATGCAGAACATCATTTTGGTGGCACACCTTTGTTTTGCGAAGCTTGTGGAGGCGATGCAGAAATTGTTAAGATTTTAGTAGATAAAGGAGCGGATGTAAATTATTCAGACCTTAGTAGTATGACAGTTTTGATGTGTGCAGTTATTAACGGTCATAAAGAAGTTGTTAAAATTTTAATTGATAACGGAGTAAATTTAGAGATTCGGAGCGAGGGTTCTGATGATAAAACAGCTTTGGAATATGCAAATGATAACGGATATATAGAAATCATAGAACTTTTAAAAGCCGCCGGGGCAAAGGAATAATAAAAAATAATAAAGTGGCGGTGTAAGGAATTTCAATACTTTATTGCAAAAACAAAACGGTCTAAACCTGCAAAATCATGCTCTAAAATAAAATTGCTCCAAATATCTCTACTAAAAAATTGTAGCACTTTTTGACCTTCTTTATCGCCTATTTCCAAAGCAAGCAAACCGCCTGGGGTTAAAAATTTGGGGGCTGCTTGAATAATTTTTTCAATAATTTCCGTGCCTTCTTTGCCGCCTATTTGGGCAAGGCGCGGCTCTTGTTTTACTTCGGGCGAAAGGGTTAAAATATCATCTTCTTTAATATATGGCGGGTTGCTGATTATAAGGTCAAAAGTTCCGTTAATTTTTTTAAACAAATCACTTTTAGTAAAATTAATTTTTGCTTTGTACGTTTTGGCATTTTGTTTGGCAACCTGCAAAGCAGAGGCGGAAATATCACTGCAAGTTACTTGCGCACGCGGATAATTTAAAGCCAAACTTATGCCGATGCAGCCGGAGCCTGTGCATAAATCTAAAATATTTTTTGGTGTAGTTTTAAGTTTTTTTTGTGTTTTTAAAATAAGTTCCTCAGTTTCAGGCCGTGGTATTAAAACACGTTCATCAACATAAAATTTACGCCCTAAAAAATCAGCGGAATTAAAAATATATTCAAGCGGTTTACCAGCAATTTTTTCTTTAATTACTTTATTTAAAAGTTCTTGTTTATCTTCAGGAAAAGAAGTACTACCAAAAGCCAAAATTTCCGTTCTGCTTTTATCAAGTAGTGTACAAATAATAAACTCCGCATTAGCGGCAGGTTCTGCCACCCCGGCGGAGTTTAAAATATTTGTTACATCCAAAACAACTTGTTTAACGGTTTTCATTATAAAGCAAGGTTTTTAAGTTTTTCTTCCGTTCTTTTTTTACGGAGTTGCTCCAAAATATTTTCAATATTACCTTCCATAATTTCGGCAATATTATAAAAGTTTTCATTTAAACGGTGGTCGGTAACGCGGCTTTGCGGGAAGTTATAAGTGCGTATTTTTTCGGACCTGTCCCCGGTTCCCACTTGGGCCTTGCGCTCGTCGTAAATTTCTTTATTTTGCCTTTCTTCTTCCATTTGGTAGAGTTTTGCTTTTAACATACTTAAAGCCTTTTCGCGGTTAGCGTTTTGGTGGCGTTCTTCGCGGCAACTTACCACAATGCCCGTCGGTTTATGAATTAAGCGGACGGCCGTCTCAACTTTATTAACGTTTTGGCCGCCTGCACCGCCGGAACGGCAGGTTTCCATTTCAATATCTGCCGGGTTTAACTGAATATCAATATCCTGCGCTTCGGGCATAATTGCAACGGTTACGGTTGATGTATGCACGCGGCCGGAGGTTTCAGTATCTGGCACGCGCTGCACGCGGTGTGTACCGGCTTCATCGCGGAGCCAAGAATAAGCACCGTCCCCTTTAATAAACATACTCACATATTTGCAACCGTGCAAACCTGTTGGGGTATATTCCAAAATTTCTGTTTTCCAGCCTTTATTTTGTGCAAAATGTTGGTATACGCGCAAAAGTTCCGCGGCAAAAAGTGCGCTTTCTTCCCCCCCCGCACCGGGGCGTATTTCAAGGTAAATATTTTTTGAGTCCTTTGGATCCGGCGGAATAACCAAGAGGCGGAGTTCTTTTAAAATTTCATCAGGTTTATTTTCAAGTTCGGCAAGTTCCGCGGCTGCAAGGGCAACCATATCTTTATCGGAGCCGTCTGCAATAATTTCTTTATCGCCTGCTATGGCCTTTTCAACGCGTTCAAGTTCCTGTGCCTTTTCAATAATAGGTGCAAGGAAGGCATGGCGTTTAGTTTTTTCCTTAAACACATCAGGTGCAACATTGCCTGTGGCAAGTTCGCGCTCAATTTCTTCAAACTCTTTTTTATACTTTGAAATATCCATAAATTTACCTATAATAAACAGACCTCTTGATTAAGAGGTCTGTTATTTGTTGTTAAAACGCTATTTTGCTTCTTTTTTTGCGTCTTTCTTAGCAGCGGCTTTCTTTTTTGTAGCAGCGAGTTTGACAGGTGCCGTAGAAAGACCGATTTTTTTGACTGCTCTTTTTGCTTTTGCCTTGACTTCGGTTTTCGGTTTTCTTGCAACCGTTTTACCTTTAGTTGCGGCAAATTTTTTATTAAATTTCTCAACGCGGCCTTCGGTATCCAACATTTTTTGTTTGCCGGTAAAGAAAGGATGGCAAGCAGAGCAAATATCAAGTTTAACTGCTTTCATCGTAGAGCGTGTTTTAAATTTTGCGCCACAGGCGCAAACTACTTCAACAACTTCGTATTTAGGATGTATATTTTCTTTCATTATAGTTAACCTCAAATAGATTAGTTATATTATACAATATTTTGTTTAGTTTGTGCAAAAATAGGAATATTTTGCAATTTACATTTTTTGCCGTCAAATTCTTTTTGGTAAATTTTAGTTTTACAACCCCACCCCTATCCCCTCCGCCTTTGCAAGCAAAGGG
>JAZRHA010000009.1:0-10102 GCA_045644515.1 Elusimicrobiaceae bacterium
GAAATATGGCGAATTCCAAAAAGAAATGGATATGTTTAATAAAGCGTTTTTGGAACTTATGCTTGACGGGGATGCAAAGGGCCGCGTGTTTACCTTCCCGATACCTACTTACAATATTACAAAAGATTTTGATTGGGATAACCCTGCTTATCAACCTCTTTGGGATATTACGGCAAAATACGGGATACCGTATTTTGCAAACTTCGTGAATTCCGATATGAACCCGGAAGATGCCCGTTCTATGTGCTGCCGTTTACGTATTGATAACAGGGAACTTAACAGGCGCGGCGGCGGGTTATTCGGTTCTGCACCTTTAACAGGTTCTATTGGCGTTGTAACCATTAATATGCCGAGGCTCGGCTATATTTCTTCAACTGAAGAAGAATTTTTCAAGAATTTAACTGACCGTATGGAAACAGCCAAACTCAGTTTGGAAATTAAACGTAAGGTTATTGAACGCTTTACTGCGGCTAACTTATATCCTTATATGAGTTTCTATTTAAGAAGTGTCAAACAACGCTTTAACGAATATTGGAAAAACCATTTTTCAACGATCGGTATCGTCGGCTTAAATGAATGCTGCCTTAACTTATTTGGGGAAAATATAGGTTCCGAAAAGGGCCGTGCTTTCGGAGTAAAAGTTATGAACTTTATGCGTGCAAAACTTATAGAATTTCAAAAAGAAACGGGCAATAATTATAACCTGGAAGCAACACCTGCGGAAGGTACTTCTTATCGCCTTGCTAAACTTGACAGGGAAAAATATCCTGATATTATCGTTTCCGATAATGAGCAAGCCAATGCAGGCCGCCCGCCGTTTTACACAAACTCAAGCCAATTGCCGGTTAATTTTACCGACGATATCTTTGAGTTGTTAGATTTGCAAGACGAAATCCAATCTAAATATACGGGCGGAACAGTCTTACACATTTTTATGGGTGAGAGGATTAAAGATACCGAAGCCCTTAAAAAATTCATTAAGAAAGTTTGCGAAGGGTATCAACTCCCTTACTTTTCTATTACGCCGACATTTAGTGTATGCCCCAAATGCGGGTATATAGAAGGGGAACACTTTGAGTGCCCCAAATGTAAGGCGGAGAAAATTGAAGCTATAGATAAACAAATTGCACTCTTAGAGGAGCAATTATATAGCAAATAACTTTTTCTTGATTTGTCAAGAAAAAAAAGGACCTATAAAAAATTGGGTCTTGCACAATGCAAAATAATTTGCAAAAATAATATAAAGAACAATTTGGAGGAAGGTTTATGACCGCACAAGAAAGAAAAAATATCGAAAATAAAATCACAGAACTTAAAGCAGCTAAAGAGAATACAAAAGGCACAAATTGCGAAGTATACTCTAGGGTTGTTGGTTATTTAAGGCCTGTTCAGAACTGGAACAAAGGTAAAAAGGAAGAATTTGCAATGCGCAAAAATATTAAAATGGCAGGCGGTTGCAATTGCGGTTGTGAATGCGCAAGTGATAAATAAGTTTTAGCAGTAGGCGGTTTTTGTAGTGAAAATAGGCGGGCTTCTTAAGTTTTCTATGATAGATTTTCCGGGTTATATCTCGGCAATAGTTTTTACGCAGGGTTGTAATATCAGGTGTAAGTATTGTCATAACCCGGAACTTCTGCCTATTTCGGCGGATGCCTCTTACGACGAAGAAGAAATATTATATTATTTAGAGAAACGTAAAAAATGTTTGGAAGGCCTCGTCATCACAGGCGGCGAACCTACCTTGCAGGCTGATCTTAGAAACTTTATTATAAAAGTTAAGTCCTTTGGCTATAAAATAAAACTTGATACTAACGGTACAAATCCCCAGATGGTAAGGGAACTTATTAATGAACATCTGGTTGATTTTATTGCCATGGATATCAAGGCCCCTTTTGAGAAATACAATTTAGTATGCGGCCCTGTTGATATAGAAAAGGTTAAAGAAACAATGTCTTTAATAATTAACAGCGGTATTGCCTATCAGTTTAGGACAACATACTATAAAGAAGTTTTAAATGATGCTGATATTGATATTATAAAATCAATGTGCCCGGACGTTAGCAAATTTAAACTTCAGGAATGTTTACCCGTTAACGAAATCAAACCAACTTTAAAATTGGAGCATGCGATTTAATGAAAAATATCGCAATAATCGGTGCCGGCCCGGCCGGATACCCTTGTGCCTTAAAAGCAGCTAGGCTTGGCGCACAAGTCACTTTAATTGAAAGTAATGAGCTTGGCGGAGTGTGTTTAAATTGCGGTTGTATACCGTCTAAAGCCCTGCTTGCCGGCGCACACCGTTTTAATTTGGTAAAGGAACTTGAAAAGTATTCTTCAAACCCTGCCTTGGGGGAAGAGTATTTTAAAACTTTGTCTTTTGCCAAACTACAAGAACAAAGGAAAGCAACAATTTTAAAACTGCGCTCGGGCATTTTAAAAATGCTTGAGGCGGCAAAAGTTAAAATTATTAAAGGTAAAGCAAAATTTACTTCTGCAAATACACTTGAAGTGGGGGGGCAAAATTTAACTTTTGACGATATCATTATTGCCACCGGTTCAAGGGCATTTTTACCAAAACAATTTGAAAGTATTAAGGGTAAAATTTACGATAATTCCACCATTTTTAATTTGGAAAAATTACCGTCAACCCTTGCAATCTTAGGCGGTGGTGTTATTGCCTGCGAATTTGCCTGTTTGATGCAGGCACTTGGCGTGCAAGTGACAATTATTGAAATGCAAGCAGATATTTTACCGAAAGAAGAAGAAACTATACGCCGCACTTTAAAACAAATACTTATAAAACGCGGTGTTAAAATGTTTACCGGTACTGCGGCAAAAGAAATTAAAGTGCAAGATAATCAAAAAACAATTTTACTTGATAACGGGCAGGAAGTTGTGTGCGAAGAAATTTTAGCAGCCCTTGGCCGCCATGCAAATACCGAAGATTTAAATTTAAGTGCTGCCGGCATAACTTTGCCTTTGCAAGTTAACCCGGCAACTTTGGAAGTAAAACCGCATATTTATGCCATAGGTGACGTTAATAATTTATGCCAGCTTGCGCATGCTGCCACTGCGCAAGGGGAAATTGTTGCAGCACGCATAATGGGCCAAGATTTAGTTTATAATAATAATTTAATACCATCAGCTATATACACTTGGCCTGAGGCAGCAAATATCGGCCTAAGCATTACGGAAGCCCGCGCTAAAGGTTTTGAAGCGGTAGTTAAAAAATCTTTCCTTCTTGCAAACGGCCGTGCTTTAGCGCAAGGTGACGGTGATGGTTTTGCACAACTTGTTGAAGATACTAAAACCGGCAAAATACTTGGTGCGCAAATAGTGGCACCAAATGCCGGGGAAATAATTCATATTATTTTGCTTGCCATTAAATGCGGTTTAACTGCCAGTGACCTTGAAAATACTGTCTTTGCCCATCCTACAATATCTGAGACGATAAAAGAGGCCGCCCAAAAGAGCGGCCGTTAAATAAGTTTATAATAATCAATTACCATTCGGCAGTGGGATCATATGGATCGGGAAGATTATCTTCAGATGTTATACGGCATACTGTAGCCTTAGAGCAACCGGCGGGCATATTGCAGTTGACCTCAAATTGACTTGACACACCTGGCGTTGGGGCATCAGTTCCACATTTATACTGAGTACCATTATGAGTATAAAAGATGGTATTATCCTTTCTTGTGTCGTAACATTCGCATTTTGTTGCATAACTAGAAGGGAATGGAGACCAAGCATTATTCGTATACTGCCAGTGTGTCGTTTGTCCTCTCCATCTGTAAGTGTTCCAGCAATTTGGATCAGAACTGCTTTGGCACTCTTGAATATTCTTTCTTAAGCATACTTCTTCTCTTTCAGGATGGTCACAATTTAGATCACCTTCAATAGCTAGAATTTCATATTTTTTACTTCCGATTTTAACAGGTTGCCAATATTTGGGCTGACTAGGATATTTCATACCGAAAATGTATAAATTAATATTTGCAAAAAGTAAATCATTAAAATCTTGTGTCCTCATATATAATGTAGGTACTTGTTCTGTTAGTGGGTGAAGAATAGCGTTTATTTTAAGGGTAGTATTAGATGGTGTTTCTGAAGCTGTTGGAGTTCTTGATACTGATAAACTGCCTCCGTTAATTCCAAAACTGGTAATGAGATTGTCACTGGATGGCATCTGAATATAAGCACTGCCTTCCTGTGATACAGTACCGGTGGATACATTTACTTGCGATATTTTTATAGTAGAATTTGGAATATTTAATGTTGTTAAAGAACCATGGGTTACTATATTAAAAGGATTGGTGCTTAAATTGTTTATGGTTGCGTTCCCCTTAACTATAAGATTATTATAAAAACCTGAGCGAGAAGGTATATAAGCTACTTGTTCTATGTTCATTTGAGCACTAACTGCAACTGTTAATAATAATAAAACTACAAAAATGAAATGTTTCATAAATCCTCCACAAATTTATTATATCTATTTAAAAGGAAATTGGCAAATTTCCTTGTGCCTGTTTTTGACCCATTATAATTTCCGCCGCTGTTGTCGCAGAAAATTTGTTAATCCCGTATAGGGCCATAACGGTTTTTGCCTGTTGGTAATTTTTAATATCGTAAGGGCTCATCAGGGATAACAATATAATATTTTTATTTAACTTAAACAGTTCATCTATTATTTGTTTTTGGGATGGTAATTCTTTATTTGCCCATTGTAAACTGCCTATTACTACAAGATCTTTCTCCGAAACGCAAGATATAGCCCTGTCAAAATCTTTTTGTTTTGGGTTTAAAGATGCATTATAATAACTAACTTCAAAATTTTTTTCTAAAAATGGTTTCACAAAATATGTGAGTTGGTTAGCAAAACGGGTTGGGGCAAAAAATACGGCACATAATTTGGGTTTTGATTTCTCAGTTTTATATGGTATTAAATTATCTTCGTTTTTAACTAAAGTAACAGCTTGATTTGTTATTCTTTTGGCAAAATATTCAAAAGCTTTATTCACTTCATCATCGCTAAAATTTGGAGTTTCTGAAAATAAATTTAATTCTTTTTTAAGATTATAAACTTTTTTTGCTGCTTCATTTATACGTGCGGGCGGTACTCTTTGTTTTATAGCTTGTATGGCTTTTGGGGCCGGTTCCCTTGCTATCAGGGCGACATCTGCCCCTGCTTTTATAGACAGGGCCGCAGCCTTTGAAATATCATCAAGCAAAGCGCCTTTCATGTCTAAACCGTCTGTAAAAATTATACCTTTAAATCCAAGCTGTTTTTTAAGTAAATCAGTTAAAATAACTGGTGAGTAGGTGGCAAGCCTGTTATCCAAGAATGGATATCTTATATGGGCGGTCATGATTCCTTTGACATTTGCTTCAATGGCCTGTTTAAAAGGATATAAGTGTACATCATAGAATTCTTTTTTTGAACCGTTAAATATTGCTAATGTTTTATGTGTATCAATGCTTGTCTCGCCATGGCCCGGAAAGTGTTTCGCTACGGAAACTATTCCACCTTTTTGCAAACCGTCTATTATTGCTTTACCCATAGAGGATACAATTTCTTTGTCGCTTCCAAAAGATCTTATACCTATAATAGGATTGTTTGGGTTTACATTCACATCCACCACTGGGGAAAAATTAATATGTATCCCCAAATTTTTGAGTTCTTGCGCAATAATATAGAACATTGTTTGAGTATCTTCATAATTATTTGCAGCAGCTATCAACATGTTGGAAAGTAAAAATGGCAGGCCTAAAGTTCTTGGGCTATAAACTGTTCCGCCTTCATAATCGATAGCAATTAAAAGCGGTATTTTATTTTGACTTTCTTTTGCCCAGCCTTGAAGTTTATTTATAAATTCTTTTGTTTCTTCTTTAGAATAATTGCCCCATTGTATTAATATTCCGCCTACTTGCCCTTGTTGTATGGGGGTTTTAAATCTTTCCGCATTATTTATATCAGCATATACAAAAAGTGTTTGCCCTATCTTTTCTTCTAAAGTAAGTTCATCAAAATTTTTTTGTGCTTGTAAAGGATAAAAAACAAAACATAGACAAAATGTAAGTATTAGTTTTTTAATATTCATCATTTTTTTCCTCGTAGAGTTATAAATACTATTTCATTATCTGTTAAAAATCTGATGGGCGGGCCCCAAAAAAATGTTCCTGATGTCACAAATAAATTTGCCTGACCGGATTTAAAATGTCCGTACAAATATGGGTTTGTTAAACCTACAATAAAGTTAAAAGGCCAAATTTGCCCATTGTGATTATGGCCGCTTAACATAAGGTTTACGCCATTATGTGCCGCTTCCTCAAAATATAAAGGTGTATGTGTTAGAAGTAAATTAAATTTGTTTTGTTTTACTTCTTGTTTTAAAATATTTTCAAATTCTTGTTTTGAAATATGAGCGGTTCTTATGTCATTTATACCGATAATATTTATATTATTTAAAATTTCACTTTTGTTTTCCATCAAATTTATACCGGCTTTTTTAAATGATTGTCGGGCATTATCAAGGCCCTGATAATATTCGTGATTCCCCAAAACCCCGAATTTTTTACCCGGTAAGATATCTTCAATAACTTCGGTAAAAGGTATACTGTCTTTAAAATCAGTTTCAAAAATATCACCTGTAAAAACAATTAAATCAGGTTGATTATTTTCTATAATTTGTTTTAAATTTTTTGCTCTTTTTAAACCAACGGTTGCACCAAAATGAGAATCTGAAACAAATGCAATTTTTGTATCTTGTTTTAAATTCTGTGCTTCAAAAGTTATATCGGTTATTTTTGGGGATCTCGCTGCTGTATATAAACCCATTATTACCATAATTATCCAGATACCTAAGGCCCAAAAGCCAATAGTGTTTGGTAAAGTTACATGGAAAATTTTTAGTAATAAATTTATTATTACAAACCCAAGAACTACGCAAAAAGCCAAAAATAAAGTGCCTAGGTAAATAAGTAAAATATTTTCCAAAGGCCAAAAATTTAGTTTTTTAGATAATGTATATAATGCAATGTATCCCGCGGTAAGAAGTATCGGTAATAATTTCGCAAGAGTATTTAAGGTCAGCCCCGGCGTATTTTGGCAAAACCAAAATATTACAAGCGTGTGCATCATTAAAAAAATTAGTAGTGCGATAAAAACAAACATTTTATTTCTTATTTTCAAAAACACCTATTTTCTTGTTTTTTGTAACATTATTGAAATTGAATAATTTACCGTTCATTGCTACATATACGCCGTACGGCAAAGCTTGTGCAAAAGATATTGCACTTGCTAAATTAAAAATACCGTCAGATGAACCAAACTTATACGGTATCATGGCACCTGTTAAAATCACGGTTTTATCCTTAATTTTTGGGCCAAGATACATAGCTGTTTTTTCCATGGTATCTGTACCGTGCGTAACAACTAAAGATTTTTCTTTAACTTTTTGACAGGTTTTTAAAATTTCTTTTCTATCTTTTTCAGTCATAAATAGACTGTCTTTCATCATTAAAGTTGTTATTTTTACGGGTAAATGGCAACGCCCCATTTTTAAAATTTCAGGGAGGTGTGTCTTCCTAAAAAATAATTCCCCGGTTAATTCATTATATTCTTTATCAAATGTTCCGCCCGTGGCAATAATTCGTACTTGCATATAATCTCCTTAAAATATCCCTCTTAATAAAGTATAATATATTTATAAACTAAATGCACAGAGGTTTTATTTTTTTATGAAAACAAGAGTTCGTTTTGCTCCATCCCCGACAGGATATTTACATATCGGCGGTTTGAGAACTGCTTTATTTAATTATTTATTTGCCAAGAAAACAGGTGGCACTTTTATTTTGAGAATTGAAGATACTGATGAAGAACGTTCAACGCAAGAATCAGTAAAAGCAATTTTTGAAGGTTTAACTTGGGCCGGCCTTAAATGGGATGAAGGCCCTTTTCAAGACGGTACTTTTAAAGGGGAACACTCCCCGTATTTCCAGGCTGAGCGTGCTGATCAGGGTTTGTATAAAAAATATATTGATTATCTTTTGGAAAAGGGCCTTGCTTATAAATGTTATTGTACACCTGAAGAACTTGAAGAAATGCGTGCTCAGGCAGCAAAGGAACACCGCCCTCCGCGCTATCCGGGCAAATGCCGTAATTTAACAAAAGAACAACAGGCGGAACTTGAAGCACAAGGTAAAAAATATGTTATCCGCTTTAAAATGCCGACGGAAGGGGAAACTGTTTTCCATGATTTAATCCGCGGTGAAGTACGTTTTGCAAATAAAGATTTATATGATCTTGTTATCCAAAAAACAAGCGGTTACCCTACTTATAACTTTGCTTGTGTTATTGATGACCATTTAATGGGTATGACACATGTTATTAGGGGGGATGATCATATCTCCAATACTCCGGCACAAATTCAAATTTATAAGGCACTTGGTTGGGAACATCCTATAATGGCACATCTTTCAATGATTCACGGTCCCGATGGTACAAAGCTCTCCAAACGCCATGGGGATACAAGTGTTTTGGAATATAAAAAGCAAGGTTTTTTACCTCAAGCTTTGATAAATTATTTGGCTTTGCTTGGTTGGAGTACTTCTGATTCACAACAAATTTTTGCAAAAGGTGAACTTGAACAGAAATTTGATATTGCAGGCTGTCAAAAAAGCCCTGCAGTTTTTGATACTGTAAAACTTACCTGGATGAATGGTGATTATATTCGCCAACTTTCGCCGAAAGAATTATATGATGCAGCCAAACCTTTTATTGATGAGGCAGGTATTGCAAAAGGTGTTGATGAGGAAACTTTAACCAAAGTAATTTTGCTTGAACAAGAAAAGTATAAAACCTTAAAGGAAATACCCGGTTTAATTGAATTTTTCTTTAATCCTGTAAAGTATGAAGAAGAAGCAATAAATAAAGTTTTTAAAACACCTACCGCAAAACAGGCAATAGAACTCATGTATAATTGCTATAAAGACGCGCCTGATTTTAAAGCGGAAACTTTGGAAAGTATTGCCCGTCAAAAAGCAAAAGAAAGCGGTTTGAAGACGGGGCAGGTATTTCATCCGCTCCGTGTAGCTGTTTCAGGCAGGACGAACGGGCCGACTTTATTTAAGATGCTAGAGTACCTTGGTAAAGATTTGGTTTTAAAACGCTTGCAAGATGTGCTAAAATATTGCTAAACTATAGGTATTAGGGGAGATATGAAATTTTTATATTTAAAAGGAGTAGAAATTGTTGGCCCTTTAGAGGCTAGCGAGATTGTTAAAGCAGATTGTTTCTCTGATGATCTGTTGGTTTGCCCTGAGGATAAGGCTGAACAAGAAGCAGCCTGGAAGCCGGCTTCTTCTTATCCTGAAATTCAATCATTTCTAAAAAAAGAGATATTTCCCAAAGAGGAAGATTCTTCAATAGATCTCACAGCAGATCACGATATACCGTCTTCTGATTCCGTTAAACAAGAAAATGAACAAGCTTTTCAAACTTTACCTCCTTTAGCAGATACAGAAAAAGAATCATCAACAATTAATACCGAGACTAAAGATATTCCCTTCAGTGAAGTTATGCATCAACTGTCAACTTTAGATGAAGATAAAAATTCTAATGAAGACAAAAACTCTGATGAAGAAAGTGATGTAAAAGATCATACTTTTAATATCGCCCACAAAGAAGATAATTTGCTTGAAGATCTACCTGCCCATAGATTAATAGGTGCTGAAAAAGATTCAGTAAATGATCCAGTAAAAGATTCAGTAAATGATCAAAATTATACTGTGGGAGAAGATTTAACTAAAAGTAGAAAAATCAATACAAGTAATGAAAAAAAATCAGATGAAGCCAAAAATAATAATGATCAGAATTCAAAAAAAGATTTAGTTGATATTTCAAATAATAAAATTATAAGTTCTAGCGATGGCCGTGTAGTAAAGAGGAAGTCTAACGATTCGCTTTTTATTATATTTTTTCTGGTTTTAATGGTTGTGGCTATTGCTTTATGTATGGCATTTTGGACTAACGTCATGAACGAGAATTCAATTACTACGAAAACGAACACTGTTGAAACACAAGATGATGATCAGGATAATG
>JAZRHA010000010.1:0-7530 GCA_045644515.1 Elusimicrobiaceae bacterium
ATGAAGGATTTTATTCAAATTATAGACCAATATTGGTTCCAAATTTTGAATATATAACTGATGCTAATATTAAAGCAGAAGATTTATGTAATATTGTATATGATTGTAAACAAATGCAAAGTATTTCTATATATGATGCAATGCATGGGAGTATGAGAAAAAAAGATCCTATTATCAAAGAAAAACAAATAAAAGAACACTTTGTTAAAAGTTATATTATAAACTGCAGGGAATATATTTCAGTATTTACTGATTCTAGACGTCGGAAAGGCGGAGAGTATGGATATGATGTTACAGATGTCCCACCGGGTAGTTTTTTAAAATATATACCTGAAACAAAAGAAATTCAAATTATTCCACCTAAAGATAAAAGTTATCAAAAAAACATAGATGACAATATTTATATAGTAAAACAAAAATTAAGCGAGATAAAAAAAGAAGAAGTAAAAAATATTTTACTATATATCGGTATTCCGTTATGTATTGCTGTTTTGATGATACTTGTAGCTATTTTTGGAAAAGAAATTTTAACAAAATTTAGACGATAAATATATTTTTTAAAACAAAAAAATGTTATAATATTTAAATGGAACAACATTTATTTATAACTGCCGTCGTCGCATTTCTCTTTGATAGAATATCCAAATATTGTATCAAAAAAAATTGTTTTGAAAATAAATCTTATTTTGCTTTTTGGAATGCAATCTTCGCCGTAATTGCAGGCGTTTTGGTGTTCTATATTTTGAATTTTATGGCATCAAACGGCGCAACTTTCGGTCTGTCAAAAACAACATTTTCTTTAATTATACTAATTACTTTAGGTTATACTTTCAGTAAGTATTTTACGGCAAAAAAAGCCGATAAAAAACAAAAAGAACAAATAATTGCCTTCAATTTGGACTGGGCGCAAACTGTCTATTTTGCCGCATTTTTTGCTTCCATAGCAATGTTCTTTTTCTTGCAAGCGTTTAGAATACCGTCAGCATCTATGAGAAATACTTTACTTGAAGGGGATAATCTTTTTGTCAACAAAGCCTATTATGGCATGCGTTTACCTTTTGTTAAAGAAAATTTTGTAAATTTCCACGACGTAAACCGCGGTGATATTATTATTTTCAGATTCCCGGCAAAAGACAGGGAACAATCAAATTGCGGCGAACCGCAGTATGGCAGAGATTTTGTTAAAAGAGTTATCGCCCTGCCCGGTGAAACCGTGGAAGTAAAAAATAAAACCATATATATAAACGGTAAAGAACTCCCCCCCCAAGATTATGCTATTTTCAGCGAACATGATATATTAGATATTTCCAACCCTTTAAGCCAAGAAGAATATCAAAAATTATGGGAAGACCGCAAATTAGAAAAATATTTCGGCATTTCTTTAAGAGATAGTTTTGGCCCCGTAATTGTGCCGGAAGGTCAATATTTTGCTATGGGTGACAATAGAGATTTCTCTTGCGATTCCCGTTTTTGGGGCCCTGTGCCTAAGGAAAATATTAAAGGTAAAGCCTGGCTTTTACATTGGCCTTTAAACAGATTTAGAATTATTAAATAAGTTTTCACGTGAAAATTGTTAGTGCTTGATTTCACGTGAAAACTATAATATTAAGATTCAATATTTTTGAAATTTTTAATAAGGGAATTCCTTTTTATTTTTAACCCCACTCCCAACCTCTCCACCTTAGAAAGGGGAGAGGAAAAAAAAGAATCTTCCTTATATTCCCCGCCCCTTTGCTTGCAAAGGTGGAGGGGTAAGGGGTGGGGTTATAATATTAAAAAGGTAAAAATAGTCCTATTTTCCCATCAAAAATTTTAAATATAATAAGAATCTTAGTAAATAATTTGACACTTTTAAAAATTTATTATACAATATTAATAAGAAGTATAAGGAGATAATATGAGTGAGATCGTCTGTGTAGCAAACCAAAAAGGCGGTGTGGGAAAAACTACTACCTCCGTAAACTTGGCTTATGCCTTGGCTTACCTCGGGCAAGAAGTTCTTTTAGTGGACTTTGATCCCCAGAGTAATGCAAGTTCCGGTCTAGGGGTAAATCTAAAAGAAGATGAAAAATCTGTCTATAATTTCCTTACCAAAACCGCTACATTTAAAGAAGTTGTACATCAAACATCTAATGAATTATTAGATATTTTACCGGCAAACAAGAATTTGGCAGGTGCGGAAGTAGAACTTGTAAATACTCCGCAAAGGGAGAAATTTTTAAAGCAAGCCCTTGATCCTATTAAAAGAATGTATAACTTTATTATTATTGATTGCCCCCCCTCTCTCAGTTTACTTACAATTAATGCTTTGGTTGCGGCAGACAGTGTAATAACTCCTATACAATGCGAATATTATGCTATGGAAGGTTTGGCCAACTTTATCAATACAACCGGCAAAGTCAAACAATTTTTAAGCCCAAATTTAAAGGTGGACGGCGGTATTTTAACTATGTTTGATACCCGTATGAATCTTTCCAAACAAGTTAAGGAAGATGTAAGCAAATTTTTTGGTTCTAAAGTATATCAGAACCCTATACCGCGTAATATTCGTTTGGCGGAAGCACCGAGTTTCGGGCAAAGCATATTTGAATATGAACCCACTTGCCGCGGTGCCAGGGCCTATCTTGATTTGGCAATAGAATTTTTAGTCCGCCGCGGTGCGAAAGCAGAAGATTTTGAAGCTTTTAAAACATCAGTAAATAAGAATATAGATTTTGATTTTGGAGGTTAATTTATGAGAAACGCTTTAGGAAAAGGTTTAGATGCTTTGCTTGGCTCCTCTTTTGAAATGGAGCAGGAACTTAATAATGGGGGGGAAGGTAAAAGGAATATTCAAAAGATTTCTATTGACAAAATCATCCCTAACAGATACCAACCCAGAAAGACTTTTAATGAAGACAGTTTAAAAGATTTGGCGCAGTCAATTAAGCAGCACGGTTTAACCCAACCGGTAGTGGTTGTTTATGATGCCGGGCTTGATAAATATGAATTAGTGGTAGGGGAAAGACGTTTCAGAGCAAGCGAAATGGCCGGCTTTAAGGAAATTGATTGTATTGTACATACCAAACTTGACGATAAACAACTTTGCGCCCTTGCTTTAATTGAAAATATTCAAAGGGAAGATTTAAACCCTATTGAAACCGCTCTCGGTTACAAAAATTTGATGCAAAAATTCTTGGTTTCCCAAGTGGAACTTGCGGAATATTGCGGTAAATCAAAAGCGGCGGTATCAAATTCTTTAAGGTTGCTTAACCTTTCCCAAGAAATACAAAATGCCTTACAAGACGGCACTATTACAGAGGGCCACGGCCGTGCACTTTTAATGGTTGGTGACGAGGGGAAAAGGGCAGTTTTATTTAAAAAAATAATCGGTTCCAAAATGTCTGTCCGCCAGGCCGAAAACGCCGCAAGAACTATTTTGGAAGGCAAAACAGTTGCCCCAAAACAAAGCAAAGACCCCAATACAGTTGCTTTTGAACAGTCCTTACAAGAGGCACTTGGCACCAAGGTTGAAGTAAAGGAAAACGGCAAAGGTAAAGGCACTTTAACCTTACACTTTAATTCCTATGAAGAATTAAATGTATTGGGCGATAAGTTAAAAACTTTGGTTTAGCAGATTATTTTATAAATACAAAAAACCCCGGAAAAGCCGGGGTTTTTTAATGTAAAAAAGGTATTAGAAATAAAATCTTACTACTCCTAATCCTTGAAAACCGGAACGATTAGATAAGGTATATCCTTCCATTTTTACTGAAGCATTAATATTTATTTTTAAATCAACACCGATAGCAATTTGTTCAGATAACTTTGTTTCTGCTCCGACTAGAATGTGAGGGAAAGCTTTTTCTTCTTTAAAATCTTTACCTGCCAAAGTTGCTTTTGTTTTTAATATAGTGAAACCTATACCTAGATAAGAGCTTATTTCTTTTATTCCTTTTTCATTTCTTAAGTATGCAGTAACAGGGATGGCATAAGTCTCTTCTTTTGCACTAAACATTGAATTCTCTAACTTGTTCTCTCCGTATGACTCATAACCTATTCTTATCCCGGCTTTATTAAAACCTAGAGTTTGCATTTCAGAATCGTCTAATATCTTTTCTTCAAACAATCCTTCAATGGAAAACACTCCCGGTGCTTTGGTTATGGTTCCGCCGTAATAATTCCAAAGTTGTTTCATTGTTTTTGGATCATTTTGCCCGACGCCACCTTTAATACCTATGCCAAAATTAACGGCATAAGAAATGCCGGATAAAGCATAGATAGTAAGTATTGCTAACAACAATTTTTTCATGTTTTATCTCCTTTCTTAAATAAAAAAACGACTGATGTTTTACGAATATCCAAACACATAAAACAACAGTCGTAATTTGCTTTTCTAAAGAAAGGCAAACATTAAGTACAAAACGTTCGGTTAATTAGGCCGTCCATCTTGTACTTTATCACGACTATTCTTTGGTTTGGATATTGTCTTGCTTTTTTGCAAAACTGTAATCTTTACAGATTCCCAAAAAACAGGTTAAATTGTATCAAGCCCTTTTGGGCTTACATTAAAAAACACTCCTTCGTTTTTTAAAGTATAGCATTTTTTAAATGTTTTTTGTAAAAAATCGAAAAATTTATTAATTTTTTGTAAAATTTATAAAATCTTCGTCGTAAAAATTGGAAATCAAACAAAAAAGGCCTAAAATTTAATTTGTTTTTAAAAAGCAGAGAACTTGTTTAAATTTAAACAAAAATCAAAATTTGGGGTATTTTTGGCTAAAAAAGGCTGTTTTTAGCAATATTTACACAAAAAATACCCCCCGATTTTTAAAAATTTAAAAAGAGGGGGGAAACTTTTAAAAAAAGCACACAAAATTTTGACTAACTATTTTTGATTATTTAAATTTGCCTCATCTATCATTTCCCTCACCCTTTGTCGTTTTATTTTTGCCCTGGCAAAAATAATAAAGGGCGGAGGGTGTCGCGTTTATGCGACGGGTGGGGGTTATAGAAGCTGCATGTTAACTAAAGATTACTAATATGGTAGCCCCCCTCTTGCCCTAAAGGGCGTTCTCCCGCCCATTTTTTACATAGATAACGACCGTAAAAAATGGGTGGCGAAAATAAAAGGGAAAGCTAAAAAATAATCTCAAATAAATTTTTAGACGGAAAACTATTTTTGATTAGTTGCTAAACCTATGTGTTTTAAGAAAGGTTCATTTGAAATTTTGCGGCCTAAGAAATTTTGAACAAGTTCTTCTTCTTCATAAGATCCGCCGACTGCCAAAATTTCCTTGCGGTATTTTTTGCCAATCTCTTTATTAAACAAACCGTGTTTTTGAAATTCGGAAAAGAAATCTTGCGCAATAACTTCCGCCCACAAATAACCGTAATAGCCTGCATCATAACCGCCCATAAGGTGGTCAAAACTTGCTTGCGGGTAAGTGTCTTTTGTCATCGGTGTAATTTTAATTTTTGCTGCATATTTTTCCCACATTGCCGTCGTGTCTGTGGGTTTTGTTAATGTGTGGTATTTCATATCAATTTGCGCTAAAAAGTTTTGCCTGATATAGAAATTTGCGGCAGCATGATTTTTTGCGGCAAGCATTTTTTGTATGGTTTCATCGTCTAAACTTTTGCCTGTTTTATAATGCTTTGAAATTTGTTTTAATACCGCCGGTTCCCAAGCCCAATTTTCCAAAAGTTGAGAAGGAACTTCCACAAAATCTTGGCTTACCGCCGTGCCGGAAATTGATGAATATTTTGCTTCCGTTAAAACATTATGCAACACATGCCCGAACTCATGGAACAAAGTTTCCACTTCGCCGTGTTTTAAAAGCGAAGGTGTATTTTTAGACGGCGGATTTAAATTTGCAACAATTGCCGTAAACGGTTTTTGATAAGTACCGTCTTTTAAAAGTTTACCTTCAACTAAATCAAAACATGCGGCGTGTTTATATTTCCCGTCGCGCGGAAACAAATCCATATAAATATAACCGAGAACTTTTTTTGTTTCCTCGTCGGTAACAGCATAACTTTTTACACTTTCATGCCAAACGGGGATTTTAACTTCCGTAAAAGTTACGCCGAACAAATTACCAAAAATTTCAAACATATTTTTTATTACGATATCTGTTTGAAAATATTCTTTTATAATTTCCGGGTCAATATCATAATTTAATTTTTTGTGTAAATTTATCCAATAACCGCTTTCCCAAGGTTGCAGAACTTTTGATTTTACACCGGTGCGTTGTTCTTTTAATTTCAAAAATTCTTTTTGTTCTTTTTTGGCAAGCGGTTTTAATTTCTTTTCCAAATCTTTCAAAAAATTATTTACGGTTTTTACATTTTTTGCCATGCGTACATCAAGCCTATTCTCGGCGTGATTTTTGTAACCAAGTAGGCGCGCACTTTTGTAACGCAACATTAAATTATCTTCAAAAATTTTTACATTTTCTTTACCGCCGCGGCGTGAATATTTATATTCCAAAATTTTACGAGGTTCGTCTTTAACTGCGTTTAACATAAAGGGGCCGTAGTCGGGGTAATCTAAAGTTACGCGATATTTACCGTCAACTTTCTCAAGTTTATTTTTAAAATCTTCAGGGAGGCCTTCCATTTCTTCTTCGGTAACATCTAAATAATCTTTATAGTCACGAATATTTTTTGAAAAGTTTATTGAGTTTACTGATTTTTGTTTTGCGATTTCTTTAAACTTTTCTAAATCTTTATCGTCTAAAGCAAGGCCTGATTTTTTAAAACCGATCATAGTATCTTTAAGCATTTTTGCTTCAATTTTAGGAAGGTTAGGTTTTAAACTTTCAAGTTCTTTAAAGGCTTTATAAATGTCGCGCCTTGTTGCAACTTCCACCATATATGCACTTATAATTTGTGCTTGTTCAAGTGCTGCATTTCTTAATTCTTCGTCGGTAGAAACATAGGCTAAAAAACCTGCTTGGCCTAAAGCATCACCGTAAGTATCAAGTGCTTCTTCGTATGCAAGCAAGGTGTTTTCAAAAGTTCTTTCACTTGCCGGAATATTTGCAATTTTGTTTAAAGAGGCCTCTAAAGCCACGCGTGCGGCCTTTTCTTTAGGGGCAAGTTCACTTGCCTTATAATTAAAATGTAAGTAACCTTTACCGTCGTACATAGAAACCTCCGTACCCCTCAAAGCAAGGGGGCATAAAAAAAGTATTGAAAAAATAATTGTCCATTTATGTAACATATTTGTTATAATTATTTTATAAAATAATTGCCCCTTGTGGCTATTTTAATTAAAAAAGAGGAAAAGAAAATGTACGAACCGTTTATCCCGAAAGAGATATTCTTAACAAAAGGTGTAGGTAGACATAAAGAAAAATTAGCAAGCTTTGAAGAGGCCTTGCGTGATGCAAAAATCGCGAAGTTTAATTTGGTGCCGGTCTCAAGTATTTTCCCGCCGAGATGTAAAGTTGTGTCCATCTCCAAAGGTTTAGAACACTTATCAGCAGGACAAATTTTACATTGCGTTATTAGCCGCAACACAAGCAATGAAAACAGACGTTTAAT
>JAZRHA010000011.1:0-2766 GCA_045644515.1 Elusimicrobiaceae bacterium
CCATGCTTTAAAATTGCCTTCTTCACGATACTTATTAATTTGCTTTAAGGCCTTTACTAAAGTGTCTTGATAAATGTCTTGTGCGGCTGCTTCATTTTTGACACTGTAAAATATAAAGGAATATAAACTCTCTTTATACTTTTCTACAATCAAGCCAAAAGCCTCAATGTTCCCGTCCTTTACGGATCTTATTATTTCTTGTTCGTTTATCTCTTTCATACAAGTAAAACGCAGAACCCCTAAATTTTATTGCATTATATTTTGAATTGTAGCAAATTTAAAACGGTAGCGCACAATATAAATGTGCGCTACTATTATAAAACACCGTCAAACTAGTTACTATTTCTTCTTATGATATGTTAAACTCTTCATATCTGCTTCTATATCTTCCAAATCTTGCTCGTGTTCTACTTCTTCTTGCAAAATTTTTACAAGCATTTTATTTGTTACAGGATCCCTGCCGGCAAGAATTTTTATAAGCCTGTTATATGCATGTATTGCACAACGTTCAGAACGCAAACTTTGATCTAAAATAACTCGTGAATCGGGATCTTCCGGTGCTTCATAACCGCAAGCGGAATATTTATACCACATTTTCGGCTCAATTACAGGCGTACCGCCAAGTTCAATAATACGTTTTGCAATTTTTTTCATGTGGTCTAATTCTTCTGCGGCATGTTCCTCAAGTTCTGCAACTAAACTTTGGCGCGGCAAACCGCTTGCTACTTGTGCACCTTCCATATACTGAACATAAGCAAGCCATTCATCACAATAAAGTTTGTTTAATTCATCTATAAGGATATGAACCCTTACCCCTTCTTTGGATACTATATTTGTTCCTTCTTTTCCCATACTTACTCCCTAACTATTTTATATTAATTAAAATAGTTAATTTACATTATCATTTATTTAATGATATGTCAAGTTTGGGAAATTTCATTAGTGGGTTTTTATTTGTTATGGAAAGGTTAGTTTCATCCGGCACAATAACTTCTATGCCATACCATTTTTTGAGGGCTTCTTTATGTTTATATGAATGATGTTTTACAAGATCCAAATAAGTTATAGTTAAATTCCTGGTAGGACCGGGAACTATAAAAATTATATCTGTATAAGCCTTTTTTCCCCCTTTTTCTTTTGCTAAATAGATTTGCTTGTCACGCTCTTTAAAATCTTTATATAAACTAAAATACGGCAATAAAACTAATGGAGAAATAATTAAACAATATATTGCAAAAAGCAAGGTAAGATATTTAAGCAAATATATTTTATAAACATCTTTAAACAAATCAATAAAAAAGTAGAAACTGATTAGGCAAAAACAACCGGCGGAAAAGTATGCCCTTTCACCTACTAAAGGTGCGGCAAATAAAACAAAAGCCAAGATAAAACCACAAATAAGGAAAAACGAACTCAAAATAAATTTTTCTTTTTTGATAACTTCTGTTTTTTTATCATAAGCAATTAGCAATAAGGCAATAAATATAATAACCGGCATGAAATAAAGAGCCTTCAAAAATTTATTAAAATGATGTATGGAAAATAACAATTTATTACTCAAATCGGAATGAACAAAAAAAGAATAAACGAAACTATCGTTTAAACGCCTTGAACTTCCCCCTAAACCGAACATAAGCGCCACACCCAAGACTACACCGAAAAAAGCAAAATAAATATATTTCGGTATTTTAATGTGTTTATATTTACATAATAAAATGAAACTTAAAGAAACACCTATCATCATAGGGCCGGTGTTTTCATTAGACATACCGGATACAAATCCTATAAAAAAAACTAATAAATTAATATACCAAATGTTTTTAAATTGATTACCCTGATAAGTAAACCTAAATAAACAAAGAACTAATAAACAAAATAAAAAAGCCCAACTGTAATTTAAAGAACCTGCTATCCAAAACAAAGTGGAGGAAGGAGACGGGATCATAAAAAGATAAGTTAAACAAATAAATAAAAAAGGTAAAATATCTGCTTGATTATTTATATTTAATTTCCGGCCTTTCAAAAAGTAAAATAAAAAGTAAGGTATACAAATTTGAATAAAAGGATTTACAAAACAAAAAAACATCTTAAATTTTAACCCAAAATATAACCCTATTATAGCCACCAAATTTAAAAATCGCGGGGCCTCTGTTAATACTTGATACTTGAGAGTTTGAAATAGCCCTCCCTGGGTAGTGACATAAAACCTAACATCATCCGAAGTAAAAGGGTATAAAAAGGAGCAAAGTAATATAAAAGAACAAAAACAAAAAGCAATAATACCAAAACAAATTTTGGGATTTATATTTATATTTTTAAACAATTTTGTCATAATAAATTATACCTTATTATGTCGTAAAATTGCATTTTTACTATTGCTAGAACTAATATTATCTTTAAAGCGAATGTGAATATTTTGTGCGACGCAGCAGATTTAAGATGATTTTTAATTTTCTCTGTGAGGACATAAAATAAAGCCAAACCGAGTGCGCAAACCTAGCAAGTATTTTAGAGATAATTTAAATTTTTCTTTGACGACGTGTACCAAGAAGTAAAACGAACGCAGTGAGTTTGCGGTACTCTAGGAAGAGAAAAATTTAAATTAGCCAAAAAGACGCCTCTAGCAAAAAACCCCCGATTTTATTCGGGGGTTCTTTTTGTTAAGTAAATTATTTACTCAATAATTTTGGTAACAACACCTGCACCTACTGTATGACCACCTTCGCGGATTGCAAATCTTACACCTTCTTCCATTGCAATCGGGGT
>JAZRHA010000012.1:0-4988 GCA_045644515.1 Elusimicrobiaceae bacterium
TCATCCTCTAGTTCTATACCTAAATTTTGGGCGATTTTTCTGTCATACTCACTTAACTTTTCATCCATTACCTTTTCAGCGATAATTTGCTTTTCAATATCTATAGTGGTATAAATGTTTAAACCGCCTTTCCAGAAGGTATCAAAGCCGTATTTCGGTTCAAGCATACGGCGTATATGTTCAATAAAGTAAAGCCCGGGTTTAGAGGCTGTTCCCTTCTTTGTCGGTAAAGGTTCGGCATTTGCTTCTTTGGCTTCTTCTTCTGTAATAAAACCCATTTCGAGCATGGAGTTTAAGACTAGTGAACGGCGCAATTTTGCCTGTTCCGGGTTTGAAAAGGGGTTATACCTGCTTGGTAAAGGTATGACGCCGATAAGCATAGCGCTTTCGCCCAAAGTTAAGTCCTGTAAGTCTTTATCAAAGTAACGTTTTGCGGCAGTTTTTACGCCGTACGCGCCCTCACCCATATAAATTTCATTTAAGTAAAGTTGTAAAATTTCCTGCTTGCTGAAGGCATGCTCAATTTGGACGGCTAAAAATATTTCGCGTATTTTGCGGATAAGTTTCTTTTCTTTACTCAAAAATACGCCGCGTGAAAGTTGTTGTGTTAAAGTGGAACCGCCTTGCGCTGCTTTACCTCTTAAAATATCACTCATTAAAGCGCGGAAAATACCTTTAAGCGAAAATCCGCTGTGTTCAAAAAATTCCCTATCTTCCATTGCGATAACTGCGTTTTGAATATCAACCGGGATATCAGCAAGCGGAACAAGTTGGCGCTTTTCTACGGAAAATTCATAAATTAAATTATTATTTTTATCAAAAACTTTTGTGGTAAGTGAGGGGGAATAATCTTCAAGTTCATATACGGGCGGAATACCTGAGACGATATAATAAGTAAAAGCCGCACTAAGTAAAATAAATAAAAAACTTACTCCCAAAAAAAGGAGTATAAAAGTTTTTGTTTTGAATATTCTAAAGAATCCCTTCACATATAAATTATAGCAATTATGAAAGGAGTTGTGGGATTTAAGTTTTTTGCCGGCTAATTCTTTTTGGTAAATTTTAGTTTTTCTTTTCCTAGAATACCGAAAATCGCTTCGCTCCTATACTTCTGGGTATTCGTCGTCAAAGAGAAAACTAAAATTTCCTCAAAAATACTTGCCGGGTGGTGCACACGGTTTGGCTTTATTTAATTTGCTTTCCTTATTGCCCTCACCCGTCATGGACGGGCGGAGGGTGGCTTGCAAAATTTATTTTGCAAGACGGATGGGGAATAAAATAAAAAAAAATTTTACCTACACTAAAAAATTTATGATAAAATAAGATTATAAAAAATAAATAGTTTTAACACGGAGATTTTATGAAAAATTTTTATATTTCTTTGCTTTTGTTAGGCTTTTTTGCTTTTATGCCGCAAATTACAAAAGCGGATTTAATCAGAACACCTCAACAGCAGGAAACTTATGAACAATGGTTAAAAAAAGTGGAACTTGATTTAAAATGTGTGCAAGAGAAAAAGTCAAAATTATTCCCTAAATATATGGGGCCGGTTATTAGGCTTAAAGCCTATGACAGATATAAACACAACTGGGATACAGGCCGCCAATACCCACCGCTTTTTAACTTATTGGGGAACACACGTCGTCTTTATCTTCGTGAAGGGACGAAAAACAGATATTTTATTGACGAAAAGGCCTTTGAAAAAGAATCTTTTATGCCGGATACATTAGAAATTGATGGGAATTTTAACAAAGACTTGCCGGTTTCTTACCGCAGCGAATATTTTGAAATGGGGTTGCATAAAAATTGCCGTGAATATATCGGCCTTATAAAAAAGGGTAATACGGATGTATATTATTTTGCTGATGTTACCGAAGTTCCGCCAAACAGTTATTTAAAATATTTGCCGAAAAGCGAAACATTTAAAGTTATTGTTCCGACGGACGAAAACTATAAAGAAATCGTCAAAAAACATAAAGCGAAACTTGAGCAAGCAATAAATAAAGAGAAACAAGGGAGTAACTAAAACTATGAAAAAATTATATATAAGTTTGATTTTATTATTAGGCTTTTTGGCTTTTGTTCCGCAAATTGTTTTGGGAGATTCATTACCAATGCTATCGCTTAATAGAATAAAGCAAATAGAAAAAGAACAGGCAGAAGAATTAAAATGTTTTCACAAAAAGAAACAGAAACTTAACAAAAAATATTTTGGCTTTAAATTAAAACTAGAAGAAATTAAGGGTTTTAAAGAAAGTGAATTAGCAGATGTAGATATAGAATATAGAAATGATTATTCTAAATCACAAAGAGAAGAGTGGGAAAGAAGAGAAAACAAAGAGGTAATTATAGGTTCTCCATGTACAGATAATAGATATTATTTGTATACAGGAAGACAACTTGGAGATAATATCCTAGATACACCAAGTGTTGTCGTTAATTGCGAAGAATATGTTTTTATTGCTTATGAGAGAGAAGAAGAGATTGTGCCTGGACACTATATAAAAGAAACTCCGTTAGGAGTTAATGTGAAAGATGTTCAACCGGGAAGTCTTTTAAAATATATTCCTGGGACTGAAGAAGTAAAAGTTTTACCACCTTTGTCTGAAAATGATTTTGTAAGACGCTATGATCGCCCAGATTCATATAAATGGCCAACGTATATAGGATTTATTACAGAGGAAAAATTGGCGGAATTGGATGAAAGATTTGAAGAGATAAAAACAGAAGTATTAGATGAAAAAAATGAATATTCACAAGACCAATTAGATTACGACGGTATCCCCGATTTCGTCATCCGCGGAATGTTAATTGCCCTGCTTTTAACACTAGTCATTGAGGGCCTGCTTGCTATACCTTTTGGGTGGAAATTTGTGGGGCTTGTTTCGCTTGCAAATATAATCACAAACCCGGCACTTAACGGGATAATTTGGCATTATCAAATAACAAGCACGCAAACTATCTTGTTGCTTGAGGCCGCCGTAGTCCTAATAGAATGGGGAATATTTTCCGCATTTATTAGGAAAAATTACGCTAAATTATTACTGTTCGCTTTTATCGCTAATTTGGTATCTTACTTGACAGGGGTTTTCTTACCGTTATGACGAAAAAATTATTTAATTCAACTTTGCTTTATACTTTAGCACATGCTTGCGTGGACGGTCTTTCCGTCTTAACTGTATTTCAGAACCAGTTTTTTTATGATTACCAAGAGATGTTTTTCTTCGTCATACTTTATAATATTATCGCTTTTGCAGGTCAGCCTTTTGCAGGACTTATTTTAGATAAAACAAACCGCAAAAAAGAAGTTGTTTTATTTTCTTTTATTTTATTATTTGAAGGTTTTTTATTACCGCTACCGAAACTGATGAAAGTTATTTTAGTGGGCGTAGGCAACTGCTTATTTCACACCGCTGCCGGGGCGGAAATTTTAATTAAAGCCAAAGAGAAAATGTGGCCTTTGGGCGTCTTTGTTTCAACGGGTGCTTTTGGGGTAACACTCGGAACACTTTATTGGGAAAGTGCAACAGTCCGCACAATCTTTTTAGTTGCAAGCATTTTGATTGCCGCGCTGATTTGCTTTATTCCGCAACTTAAAATACTGGCAAATGAAAGTAAAACAAAAATCAAATGGGGTTTTTTGATTGCCTGCGCTTTGCTTTTTTGCATAAGTATACGCTCTTTTATGGGTTTTGCCAAGACGGTAAAATTTGATATTATGCTTTACCCGCTTATAATAACGGCTTTTGTTTTTGCGGGCAAAGCCGTCGGCGGAATTTTATGTGATAAATTCGGCATAAAAAAAGTTATTTTAATTTCCATTCCTTTGGCGGCTTTGTTTTTCTTCTTAGGGCCTTTAAATGTGGCTTTTTGGGGTGTGGCACAATTATGCGTAAATATCTCTATGCCGATAACTTTATTCTTGCTTTACAAAACCGTTCCGCAGCGCCCGGCATTTATTTTTGGTTTGGCGGCAAGTTTCCTTTTACCCGGTTTATTTATACTTTACCTAATCCCTGTGCAAGTGCAAAACTGGGTATTTTTGACGATTTTCATTATTAACTACATTTTACTTTTATGCTCCTTTAAAGGCATTTACGGAAAAGAGAGTTAATAAAGGTTTTTTTCTGTTTTACAACCCCACCCCTCACCCCTCCACCTTTTTAAGCAAAGGGGCGGGGAATATAAGGAATATTCCTTTTCCTCCTCTACCCTTTCGTTTCGAAAGGTGGAGAGGTTGGGAGTGGGGTTACCAATGAGGTAACAAATTTCCCACACACTAAAAAATTTATGATAAAATGAAATTATCTTAAAAATTACTTTAACACGGAGATTTTATGAAAAGATTTTATATTGGCTTTATTTTAATATTTGGCTTTTTGGCTTTTGTTCCGCAAATTGCGGTAGGGGATATACCGATTATTTTATCCCCGCAAGAAGAACAAAAATTAAAAGAAGGCAAACAAAAATCTTTGGCTTGCCTTAATGAAAAAAAGGCAAAAGTTCCTGCAAAATATGAAGGACCTAATTTAAAATTAGAAACAATACCTCATCGTAAATTTCAATTTTCTTCCCCCGGAACTAATATGAAATACTTCGTTGACATAGCAAGTCATTTAAAACTATCTGAGGGGGCAAAAAGGACCAACAAATTATTAAAAGATTTAGAAAAACTTCCAGAAAACAAATTACCACCAGGGAAAAAAGAACGAATGATAAATATGATAATGGATCCTCAATATGTGTATCGAACGAGTATGGTCCAAGATTGTGTAGAATACATCGTTATGTATGGAGTTGAGGGATCTCTTTTAAAAGATTATGTCTACAATGTAACTAATGTCCCGCCGAACAGCTATTTGAAATTTATATCGGAAAAAGATGAAATGCAAGTAATAACTCCGACCGACAAAGAATATAAACAGTTTATGATAGAATATGAAAAATTTAAGGTGGAATATGAAAAACGAAAAAAAATAATAGAAGAA
>JAZRHA010000013.1:0-8756 GCA_045644515.1 Elusimicrobiaceae bacterium
ATATGCGTGCAGGTTTCCTGTTCGTTTTTATCAAGGTTTAAAGTGTTTAAGATGAGTTCATCTTTTTCCACTACTTTTGACGCGGCAAAACGGGGGGGCAAATCAGCCGCCTTTGCATGGTCTTCAATTAAATGAACGATAGAGTGCAAACATCTGTGCACTGCACCTTCTTTTGTGTCGGTATTAGCACAAAAATCTAAACGCGTTGGGCGTTCCTGGTAACGCGCTACATTGATGACGTGTTCCACAAGTTCTTCAATACCCTGGTTTTGTGTTGCTGATATTGCCACAACAGGTACACCGAGTGCATCTTCCAGCCCGTTAACGTCAATACTGCCGCCGTTTTTGGTAACTTCGTCAATCATATTTAAAGCGATTACCATCGGGATATTCAGTTCAATAAGTTGCGTTGTTAAAAATAAATTGCGTTCAATATTTGCTGCATCAACTATGTTAATTATGGCATCGGGCTTTTGTTCCAAAATAAAATTGCGGGAGATCACTTCCTCTTGCCCATAGGGGGAAAGGGAGTATATACCCGGCAAATCTGTAATGGTAATATCCGTGTGTTGTTTGATTTTTCCGTCTGTTCTTGTTACCGTTACACCCGGGAAATTGCCCACCCTTTGATGCGCGCCCGTCAGACGGTTAAACAAAGTTGTTTTGCCGGAATTTTGATTGCCTATTAAGGCCAAATGCAAATGCTTTTTGGGGTTGATTTGTTTTTTTGTTTGATAATAACTTTCTTCCCCTTTTTGAGAGTGGGAAACATTTGAATTGAAATTCCTTAAATTTTCCTGTTTTTTTGCGGGCGCGGATTTTTTGATATTGGTAATTAAAATTTTTTCCGCCTCACTTTTGCGGAGTGTTAAAACATAACCGCGAACTTTAAATTCCAAAGGGTCGCCTAGCGGCGCTGTTTTAATTAAAGTTACTTTTACATGGGGCGTTAGGCCCATATCTAGAATATGTGTTCGCAGATGGTGGTCTTTACAATTTATTGAGACTATTTCCGCCTCATGCTTTTTAGGCAAATCCGCAAGTGTTAAAAAATTTTCTTTGTTCATATTTATTTTGTAATATTTGTTAGTTGTACCTAACAATATTATAGCATATATTTTGCCTATGTTTTTGATATAATTAAAATATACACACTTTTTAATTAGGGGAATTTATGCATAGTTTGAGTGTACCCGAAAATCCTGTTGAATTGACTAATTGGGGAAAAAACTTTAGGGAAAAATTAAAATTTTGTAGGAAATTTAGTTATTGTTTCTCGGGTTGTCTTATTCTTTTGGATGTAATATTGACTCTCTTAAAAGAAATTAACCCTGAAGCAAAAATTCCTCTTTTATTGTTTTCTTTAGCCATTCTATTATTTGGTTTCTTGTATGGTTATTATCACGATAATTTTATTTACGAAGAAATTTCTCCTGGCACGTACAGAGCTATATTAATGGGAAATGGTATTGGTAAATTAAATGATTTTCAAAAAATTTCACTTTTAAAACAAGTATTTGAGAATGAGATCCGAATTCCAGTACAAGTTCCTAAAAAGCATAATGCTCGCTTATATGCTACAATAATATCTTTAATACTAGTATGCTGTTTGATGTTTTGGGGACCTATAACAAGCAAAATGTTTTGCACTCATATCAAAGGGCATACATATCAATGTGAACTTCATCCGAAAACAGTATTGCGTAATTTGGATGTGGTTAATTTAGGTGCTGTAACAGGGGCGTTTGTTAAATATGACCATATAGAATTTCGTAGTGTTTATGATCATAGGAATATTACTTATAAGACAGTAAAGTTAATAAACTTTCCTTCTTTATTAGATAAAAAAGTTAATGCTATAAATAGAAGGTTCAATCAGGAAAAAGATTTTACTTATCATCTAGTTAATTATTTTGTTATCTTACTATATATAATTCTTTTTATCCTTCCTTTTGCAATTGGGGTAATGGAGTGGAAGTGGAAGCGTGAAGTTACTGACAATAATTATTTTTCGCCGGAACGGTATAAGGCCATATTAAGAGCGGAAGGTTTGGATAGTTTTCATAGTATGCAGTTTGGAAATGTCGTAATGGAAGTAACGGATAAAAAAGATGTTAATTATTTGAAAGATGATAAATTTATCGGAGTACAAAAAGAAATTTTGAAACAAGATTTACAAAGATACAAAGAACCTGTTACATTTGCTAATTTGTCAGAAAATACTTCTAATGAAAGAGCGAAATATATAAAAATTGTTTCTTATTTTGTTGCTTTGATGATAATAATTATATTTTTTAGTTCAGCCTACACAAAAATTTTTGGCAGGACATTTTCTTGTACTTACAAAGGAAATGAAAGTTATGATTGTGTTGTGAAAGTTTCGGACGGGAAAGATTTTGAAAGATATGAAGGCATTGTCAGCGCCGTTATGGACTATTCGGAAGATGGGGACAGGGTTGGGTACAAAGATATAAACGGAAAAGTATTTTATGAGCCGCAGTTTAATTTTAGTTTTATGAATAATACAAAAAAAATGGAAAAAGATGTCAAAGCATTAAATGCTAAATTTTCTAAGAACGAGAATTTTGTTTATAATTTTAAAAATAATAGACATTTACCGTTTGGATTTATACTCTTTATTTGTATTCCGTTTATTATTTTTTTTATGCTTTATTACTATTTGAGTAATTATATTAATAAGAAAGTTTCCTTAGCCCAATATAATGCTGTGTTAAAAGAAAATGGCATAGGCAAATTGGACAGAGTAAAACAACAAGCACCAATGCAAGTTTATGATAATTCTTGGTCGGGGAAATATCAGGCTCAAATGGATAAAGATGTCGAAGATTTAACAAAACAATTTTATGATGACGGTAAATAAAAAGGCAAATATGAACGAAAATTTTAATAGGAACGTTAATACACATACACATAAATCAAAAACATTTTTATTGATACTTCCGCTTTTTATAATTGTCGGTCTTGCTATTTTTATATTCGGCTTGGGTAATAGAACTTTGCATTGCACTTACGGCGGTACAAACTATAATTGCCAGACAAATTTAAAAATATTGGGTTTTGATTTGGGAACAGATAATTTCCAAAACATTACAAAAGCGGTTATGGCAAGTTCAAGGGGCAGTAAAGGTACCAACTATCAAATGCAATTTGAGAATCAAAACGGTCAAAAATTCAGATATACCGGTGTGTGGACAAGTTCATACAATTCCGTAAATAAAGAGATAAATAGAGTTAATAAACTTTTTGAAGCCGGCCAAAATTTTAATTATACTTTTGCACGTGAGTGGTTTATGATTATTTTCGGTTTATTTTTTGCAGGTTTGCCGATGTTAATGTTAATTTTTTCTTTGCGAGCGACAAGTGATGATACCGGCTTTGGAAATTTTGATGTACAAAAATTTATAAAAAAAGATTTAAGCAAAATGAGTGACGCAGAAGTTTTAGCATTTATTAAACAAAGAGATGAAATGAGGAAATAGTAAAAACTATTATGCAATTTATTAAAGAACTTTATGAAGTAATATTAGAAAAATTGCGATTTTTGTCTACAGGGGGATATCGTTACAAATGGTTTATTCGTACTCATAAATTATTGCCTGTTGATATTCCTTCTTTAGGTGTTTATAACGGAGTTTTCCTACCTAATTCCAAAATAAACAAGATATTTACGTATTTCACATTTTTGCTAATGATAGTTATCAATGTATTAATTGTAATGTTTTGTCTTAGTGTAGATAGAAAAATAACTTGTACTTACAATGGTACGAGTGGATATAATTGTGTAATAAGTCAAAAAAATATTTATAAAGGAATAAAAAATACAAATTACGCAAATATTAAAAGTGCCAATGTGTATAAAGGACGAATTTATGGTAGAAAAGGCCTATTACAAGATGAATATAGGTATAGAATATCCTTTGTTGATGTAAATGGTTCCAAACATTACTATGAAGATTGGTCAACTAGAATTTCATCCGCAAGAAAAATGGCGGAAATATTAAATTCCGAATTTTTCAAAAATCAAAATTTTGAGCAAAAAATGCCGGGAGATTGGTTTTATGTATTTCTCGCCCTCTCATTAACCATAGTTTTTATAATTATGTTATTCATTTTTAGAGATACTGTAAATAATTATGTTTTTGCGGAAGTTGAGCCGGGTGTTTATAAACCTGTTTTGAGGATAAACGGCGTTGGGAAATTATCTGACGCGGAAATTTTGGCACTTATCAAACAAAAAAATGATATGGAGAAGTAAAAAATAGGAGAAATTATGAAAAAATTATTAGTATTTTTAACTTTTATTTGTTGCGTGGGGTTTGTGTCTGCGCAGACGGCCAATCAACTGTTAAATCAAATCGGGCGCACACCTGTTAAAACAGTAAAACCTAAAGGTGAAATGCGTATTTTTACTAAAGAAGGGGAGGAAGTTATAACAAATTTCCCGTCAGCAAATTTAATTGCCGCACCTAAAATACATGTAGTTTTCCCAACTGAAAATACACAAAACCGTTATCCTTCGGTTTATATAATTTCAGATGAAGAATTAGACAAAGCAAAAATTGCCGAAATGTATCCGAAATTTTACGGTAAGTATTATTTTATAACTGTTAAACTTGAGAATGAGGAAAATAATTTTTCAACATTTTTAATTAAAGATTTACTTCCTTATATAGAGGTAAATTACGCCATTTTATCTGATACAGATCAACGAACTTTAATTGCCAAAAATTCTTTTGCACTTGCTTATTTGGCAAATTTAAAAGAGATTTCCGCATACTTAAAAAATGCCGCGCTCGGTTTTGAATATTCTTCCCCGTTGCCGAAGATTGAAACAACACAAGGCCTAAATTTATGGGCGGACGGGCCTGTTGATAACATGGCCGCTTTGCACGCAAATTTAGCTGCACAAGGTTTAGTTTATTTAGAAAATTTTGCATACAATATCACTTCCGGTAAATTGACGCAAGGTTCTGCCAATATGGAGTTTTTATTTAATAAACAAGGCCGCAAAATTTCAAAAACTATGCCGTACCAACAATTTGACACACTTGATTTGGATAATGATTATGCATCACTTTTTTGGCTAAATTTGAAATCAAAAAGCGGTTATGCCATGGCATATATTCCGCAAGATTTACGCATTGCACCGCCTTTGCTTAATTGGAACAATGAACAAGCCGCATTTAATATAATTCCGGGGGCTACAGTTGGCAAAATTAAAGTTTCCGGCAAAACCGAATTCGGCAAAAAATTCAGTGCCAAATTTAATATTATCAGCAGTGTGGAGCAAGCTAAGAAAGAAGCCCAAAAACAGGCTAAAAAGCAAGCAGAAAACACTAAAAAATAACCCAAAACTGCTAAGTTATCCACAATTTATAAATATTTTTAATTATAGCCATTCGATATGTGGTTTTTTGTGGTTTTGTATAGGGGAAATCTGCCAAAATTTCATTTATTTTAATTACAAAATCTAACCTAATTTAATGAGTTATCCACAGTTTCTATGCAAAAAGGGTTAGAAATTGGCTATTTTCGCTTTTTTCTGTGTATTTTGGCGGCAGGGAGTGCCATTTCTTTAAGGTCAAATAATCGGTCGCGCAACTCTGCGGCAAGTTCAAAGTTTAGGTTATCTGCCGCATCAAGCATTTGGCGTTCCAATTCTTTAATCATAAGCGGAATATTTTTGGCCTCCGGCAGAACCGCGCTTTCACTATGAATTAAAGCAAGTGAAGACTCACGTGAACTGTCCTCAAATTCTTTAAGTTCAATTTCAGCTTTAACAATGCTTTTGGGTGTGATGTGGTGTTCTTTGTTGTACGCAGTTTGAATTTTACGTCGGCGTTCCATTTCCGCAAGCGCATATTTTATCGCCGGGGTTTCTTTTTGTGCATATAAAACAACCTCGCCTTTTGCGTTGCGTGCGGCACGGCCCGCAATTTGAATTAAAGTTGTTTCATTTCTCAAAAAACCCTGATTATCGGCCTCTAAAATTGCAACAAGGCCGACTTGCGGAATATCAAGCCCTTCACGGAGCAAGTTTATACCGACTAAAACATCATACTTGCCTTTAGTGAAATCTTGTAAAATATCAATTCTTTCAAGTGCGTCCAAACTACTATGCAAATAAGTTGCTTTCAAACCTTTTTCCAGAAGATAAACTGATAAATCTTCCGCAGTTTTTTTGGTTAAAGACAAAACCAAAACGCGTTGTTTTTGTTTGATTTTTTCTTGTATACGTGTGAGTAAATCTTCAAGCTGCCCTTGTGCCGGGCGAATGATTACAGGCGGGTCAATTAAACCTGTGGGGCGGATAATTTGCTCCACAATATTATTACCGCTTACCGTCAGTTCATAAGGCCCCGGCGTTGCGGAAACAAAGACGGTATTTGGTAGTAAACTTTCCCATTCATCAAATTTTAAAGGGCGGTTATCTAAAGCGCTTGGCAGACGGAAACCGAAATCAATCAACATTTGTTTTCTTGCACGGTCCCCGTTAAACATACCGCGTATTTGCGGAACCGCTACGTGTGATTCATCAACAAAAACCAAGAAATCTTTAAAGCGTTTAAAGTAATCAAATAAGCAGTTTGGCCTTGCACCCGGTTGACGGTGTTCAAGCACACGCGAATAATTTTCAATACCTGCGCACATACCGCTTTGGCGGAGCATGGCAAGGTCATAATTAGTGCGTTCTTTAATGCGTTGTGCTTCAAGCAATTTATTTTGGCTTTCAAAATATTTTATGCGTTCATCACGTTCACGTTCAATATCTGCAAGGGCGCTTTCAAAGCCTTCCTCGCCTTGCACAAATTGTTTTGCGGGGGAAAGCCATACATCGTCAAGTTCATTTATAACTTCCATAGTTAAAGGGTTAATTTCCTGCAAAGCATTAATAATGTTTCCGCTTAAGCCGATACGCAAAGCCGTCTGCGAATATGGGGGGAAAACATCAATAAAAGCACCGCGTATGCGGAAAGTACCCTCACAAAAATCCATTTCATTCCTTTCATATTGAATTTTGATTAAGTGTTTTGTAAAAGCAGTTCTGTTTAACTGTGCACCGCGTTTTAAATAAATGCGCAATTTTTCAAATTGTTCGGGTGAGCCTATATTATAAATTGAAGAAACAGATGCTATAACAATAACATCATTTCGTGTTAATAAAGAGTTTGTGGCTTTTAGACGTAATTTTTCAATATGGCTGTTAATTGATGCATCCTTTTCAATATAACTGTCCGTTTGCGGAATATAGGCTTCAGGCTGGTAATAATCATAATAGGAAATAAAATATTCAACTGCATTTTCCGGGAAAAACTGTTTAAATTCGGCATATAATTGCGCGGCTAAAACTTTATTTGGTGACATTATTAAAGTAGGTCTTTGCAAGTTTTCAATAACACTTGCCATGGTAAAAGTTTTACCGGACCCTGTAACACCGAGCAAGGTTTGGCGCAAAGCACCATCCAAAATATTATTTGTAAGTTGTTTTATTGCTTCAGGTTGTGAACCTGCCGCCTTAAAAGGCGCAACTAATTTTAATTTCTGCATGCTATTTTAATATATGCAAATAATCGGGGTTAATAATGCCGGGGATAAGTTGGGCTATACCTTCAATAACAAATTGTACGGCAATAGCGCAAAGTATAAGGCCCATAGTTCTTGATACAATTTGCATACCGTTCTTTTTTAAAATTTTAAAAAACCATCTTGACATATATAAAGCCACGCCGATTAAGAAACAAGCGGCAATAATTGCAAGAACCATGCAAGCAGCTGTGGCAGGGCTTTTAGATCTTTCGGAATATAAAATAACTGTTGTTATTGCACCGGGGCCTACAAATATAGGCGTTGCAACGGGAACAATAATTGAACTCAAACGTTTTGTTGCGATAGAAAAGGGGTTAGTTTCGGCAGATGTTTCCATACCGTCGGGGTCAAATTTCGGTTTACCGTGGAGTAAGCGAAAACCGATTGTCATAATAAGTATACCGCCTGCAATTCTAAATGCCGGGATTGTTATGCCGAACAAAGAAAGAAACGGTTGCCCTGTAAAATAAAAAAATAAAATAATTAAAAATATTGCTGAGGCTAAAAGCACGGCAATATTTTTTTGTACTTCGGCGGTTTCGGTATTAACATGTTCCAAAAATATTGGGATATTACCGATAGGGTTTAAAATAGCCAAGAGTGCTATAAAAAAGTTTAAGGCTAAAGAAAAATCTATGTTCATTTTGTTCTGTGTTTATTTATATATTTTATTTGCGTAATTTTTATAAAAAATTTGGGCAGTACAGGGTTCGAACCTGTGACCTTCCGCGTGTGAGGCGGACGCGCTACCACTGCGCCAACTGCCCGATTCTTATATATTTTAGCAAATTATTTGTATGTTTGGAATCTTGGTTTTACGTGTTAACGTTCCGCATACTGTCCTTGTACGCGCGGAACGCGGTTGCAAATTTAAGCCCTTTTTTATTTTTATCTTCCTAGAGTACCGCAAACTCACTCCGTTCGTTTTACTTCTTGGTACACGTCGTCAGATAAAAATAAAAAATCATCTTAAATTTGCTGCGCGGCGCGAAGATACTCCCGTGCGCTACAGTTTTGCACTCTAAAATCTTTCCTTTTACTCCTCGCCCCTTTGCTTGCAAAGGCGGAGAGGTTTGGGAGTGGGGGTGTAAAATTAAAATTTCCTCAAAAATACTTACCAGGTGTACGCGCACGGTTTGGCTTTATTT
>JAZRHA010000014.1:0-9606 GCA_045644515.1 Elusimicrobiaceae bacterium
CTTCCCGAACACATTCAAAATATCAAGCCCGAAAACAACACCTAAAATATTAAATAACTTTACAGGTTTAAAGAATTTATTTACAATACCTTCAAATGCTTCATTACTTGTAAGATTACAAAAAGAAAAAGAATTAAAACCGTTAAAGATAGCAGCAGCGATAACCGGCGCAACAATCGGTTTAACAGCAATGAACTTTTTAAATATACCTACTGGTATCAGTATGACATTGGCGGCTTTACCGCTTTGGGCAAGTAAACTTTCAGTACTTCAACCTAATAACCCAAGAGATAGATTCTTTAATTTGCATAAAAGATTCGTTCCTGAACTTTTTACTGGGCAACCTTTGACAGAAGAAGAAAAACAACGTATGAAAGAGATTTTGGGGGGAGATTTTTATAATCTCTGGCAAAAATATTATAATAAAGATTTAAATAAAATTGCCGAAGAAAACCCACAAGATTTAGAAGATCTTATAAAATATTCCGGTCGTTATGAAACTGCCTTGTATTCAAGAATTGAAAAAATATATGGAGGTACAAACCCTTTATATGTTTTTTCTATGCATGATATAATGAACAATTTTATTAAAAACTTGCAAAGCAAGCAAACAATGCAAAGTGCCATAGAGAATCTAGGTAAAGATATATTTACTTACCATTATAAAATAACACAAATTAAAATGTTACAAATATATCACAATACGTTTGCAAAAATTGATTGGACAGATTTTACTAATGAGGAGTATTTAAAGCAAATTTCTTGGTCTGATATGTGGTTTGGTCATTTTCGTGAATCTACTTCACCTGTTGAAAACCATGTTTCTGAGGATAATTACATGGAATATTTAGAGGATATGCTTAAAGCCTCTCCTTCCAGAGAAAAAAGTTATAAAGGTGTAGAATTATCCACAATTTCTAAATACCCAGAGATAAGATTTGCAAGTATTGATCATCCTAATTTCGGCAAACAAAAAGATATTTTCTTTAAAGTCCTTCAGGAAGATTATGACAATATAAAACCTTTAATCGATAAGGTACAACAAGGCGGACAATTAACCAAAGCCGAACGTAAAATATTAGATGATAATATCGCAGATATCAGTTATATCTTTACAAATGTTATGCCTTTCTGGAGGGGTAGTGCATCTATTAACTTAGCCATTATTTACGGACTTTATGAAATGGCAGGTATTGAAGCACCGCAAGTTAAAATAGGCCGCGCTTTAGATTTATCTGCTTTTGGCACAACACCGGAAGATTATAAATCAAATTGGCTTGATTTGTTTGACGGTGAATTTGTTAATAAAGTGTCCGTTACGCCTTCAAAACAGGAAGAAACGCCAAGCATTTTAAGTAAAATTTTCAAAAATGTCGGTTTAGCTTTATTGCCTTTGGGGATAGCCGGCCTTAGTTTAGCTTTGGGTAATGATACTCCGTTCGCTATTGGTACAACTCTAGCTATGATGCCTGCATTCGCAGGAACGGAATTAACCTCAAATCTTTTTAGATATTTTCACGACTTAACCAGAAACCCCTGGAAAGAGGGAATGATCCCCGGTGATGATTCTGATATCGCTCAAATTGAAAGTTTGATTGAAGAAGCCAAATCTTATGGTATGACAGATGCGGAAGTGGAAAGAATTAAAATGGAATATATAAATGATCCGGATGAAATTAAACGGCAGTTACGTGATTTCGTTTCATTTATTAAAGAAGGAAGAGAAGCTATAAAAGAACGGGAAGCCAAAGCAAAAGCAAAAGATTTAAGTAAATTCATAAGGGGTAAATACAGAAGGGTTTTTAATAAAAATACCGAGCCTTTGGCAATTTTATTTATAACAGATGATGTTTTCCTTTTAGAAGAATTAGCCAATTTTGAAGAAACGGAAAAAATACATATTGATTTTGTAAGCAGTTATCAAGAAGCAAAACCATTATTAGATTTTAAGATGTATAGTATGATCTTCTCCGAAAATTTTGGCAATGAAGACGCTTCTTATATGGCAAATTATATCAAAAGAAAGTATGGCACACCATTTATTTTATATTCCGCAGTTGATAATATAGACAAAGAAACACAAAGTAATTTTGACGGATTTTTATCTGCTAAGGATAATGGTTTACGTGAAGTTTTAAGTTATGCAAGCAATTTTAAATTAAAAGAAAAATTTAATATCCCCGGTTTTGTGGCAGAAAATTATATTCCCTATTATTATGATAGGCCTTTTAATACTGCAGTAAAAAAAATGCGCATTTTGATTGCCAATAAATCTAAAAAAATGGCTGCAGAATATCAAAAATTTTTAATGTCATTTCCTTTTGCCGGGCGCATAGAATTAGTAGATTTTTCCGGCAGTACCAATGAGGTAATAAATAAGTTAAAAAAGAATCCCAAACAATATGACATAATTTTTACAGATTTTGTAATGAATGACGGCGTAGGTAAAAATATTGAGCAATATGTCTATGATAACAGCATAGATGTTCCTGTTGTGCTTTTATCTGAAGTCGGCATTTCTGCGGAAAAATTATTTGAGCGAAATCATTTTGACGGATATTTAAATATTTTCCTTAATGATCCGGAAAGTGTTTTAAATTATGCCAGCAACTTCTTAACCCAAAGACAAGTTAAAGCAGACAAACCTAGATTTAAAAAGATAAATTATCAAGATTTTCAATACAAGGGTAAATTTAATACCGCTGTGAAACCAATGCGTATTTTGATAGTTAATGACTCCTCCAAGAAATTTAAAAATCTGCAAAACTTTTTAAAAAATTATCAAAATATTCAGTATATAGAAGAAGTTGACTCAGCTAAAAGTGCAGATGAAGCTATCAAAAAATTACAGGAAAATCCAAAAAAATATGACATAGTTTTTACCGATTATTTCATGGCGGAAGGGGAGGGAACAGCTGTTTCCAATTATGTTTATGATGATGACTTAGATATACCTGTTGTTCTTTATTCCGGGAAGCCGGATATCCCTAAAAAATTATTTAATAAATATCACTTTTCCGGCTTTTTGGATATAAATAAGAACGGTTATGATGAAGTATTTACTTATGCCAGTAATATTCTTACGCAAAATGAACAAAAAGGAATTGCACCAAAAATAAACGGAATTTTAGGAAAAATTTTAAAATATGTCGGTTTATTTATGCTGCCTTTAGGAGTAGCGGGCCTTAGTTTAGTTTTAGGTGACGGTACCCCCGGGGCGTTAACAATGGCCGGTTTATCTTTTATATTCAGCAGTTTATCTGTTAAAAAACAAATGAAAGAGTTACCCCAAGAATTACAAGATTTCATAAAATTGAGGAAAAAATTTACGCCTGCATTTTTTCATGGCAAATATTTAACTGCCGAAGAGAGCAAGAAAATGAAAGAAATTTTAGGGGAAGATTTCTTTAATTTATGGCAAAAATACTACAATAAAGACTTGAAAACTTCGGCTGTTAAAACGCCGGAAGATATCGCCGAACTTATAAAATACTCAAACCGTTATGAAAACACTTTACCTAGCCAAATAGAAGCCCGCTTCCCAGGCACAAACCCTTTATACGTTTTTGCTATGAGGGATATGACAAATAATTTTATAAGAGATATGAAGTCCGGCAAAACTATGGAACAAGCAATTACCGAACTTGGCGAAGCAATGTTTGAGTATCATAAAAAGATATACCAAATAGAAACTTTTATGAAATTAAGAAATTCATTTAGGGAATTAAATTGGAACAGAATAAAAAATCCTAAAATATACGATACTCAATTTAACGGTAAAGAAAATTTTGACATAGGTTCAACAATAGGTTTCGGTAAGTTAAATAACAGGGGATATTACAAGGGGGTATCTTTATATATTGATGATTATTTATTTAGCGAGTATTTTTATGAACTATCACAAGATAATTATAACCATCCTGATATGTATAAAGGGGTAAATTTAGCGTATCGTTCAAAAGTTAGCCCATACGATGTTACAATTGTTTACCCTGATTTAATACAAAAAGACGGAAGCGATAATAATACCCGTCTTTTTGAAACCTTACAACAAGATTGGAAGGCCTTAAAACTTTTGGCAAACAAGTATGATAAAGGCAAAAATTTGACTGATGCTAATATTCAAAAAATTCATAATCTTATTGCTGATATGAGTTACCTTTTCGCAAATGCCATACCTTTCCATCGCGGTAGTTCTGCGGCGAATTTGGCAATGGTTTACGGTTTTTACCAAATGTTTGGTATTGAAGTACCGCAAGTCAAAATCGGCCGTGCATTGGACCTTTCTGCTTTCAGCACAAGCCCAGAAGAATATCGGGCAAATTGGCAAAGTTTGTTTGCTGGGGAATTTTCTAAACCTAAACAGATTAAACCTCATCACAATATTGTTGAAGCTTTACGAAATAAAAATTTACCAAAATGGATATTACCTGCTGTTGCTTTAGGTATATTAGGGGTAAGTTTTGCCCTTGGTAATACTGGGGTAGCCGGTGCCTTAACATTAGCTGCTTTTCCGTATTTTTACAGTGATATTAACCGCAGGCCTGTAAGTTTACCTAAAGAAATGGAAGATTTTGTGGGATTACGCAAAGACTTTGACCGTAATCTTTTCAGCGATTTTGATTTGGATGAAGAAGAAGCCAAAAATATGAAAAGAATTTTGGGCGAAGATTTCTTTAATTTGTGGCAAAAATATTTTAATCAAGATTTAATAATGATGGCCCAAACTAACCCTGAAGATATCGCCGAGCTTATAAAATATTCTAACCGCTATGAAAACACTTTACCTAGTGAACTAAATTATAGATTTCCAGGTACCAATCCCTTATATGTTTTTGCTATGAGGGATATGACAAATAATTTTATTAAGGCAATAAACTCCGGTAAAACCATAGAACAAGCGATAACAGAACTTGGCGAAGAAATGTTTGAGTATCATAAAAAGATATATCAAATTAAAGAATTTTTAAGATTAAGGGAAGATAGTTTTGATATAGACTGGGAAGGAATAGAAAACCCGGAGATATTTAAGTATGATTTAACTAATCAATATTATTTTGATTTGGCTGAAGAATATGGTTTCGGTAAATTAAATATTTCTGAAGGAAGAGAAGCAGGTTTTATTGTAAAGTACCATTACGGCGAATATTTAAATGAGTTAAAGGAATCTAATGACCGCCCTGAAACTTATAGAGATGTCGCTTTAAGTCATAAGGACCCATATACCCATGAGGTTCACATTATAGCCCCTAACCATATTAGAAAAAATGGGGTTCCTAATAATACTCTTGCCTTTAATGCCATGCAACAGAATTTAAATTTGATTAAACCAATAATTGCCAAATATCAAAAGGGTACAATTTTAAGCGAAAAAGATATAGAAAGATTACATGAAAATATTGCCGATATGAGTTATATTTTTACAAATGCCATGCCTTTTTTCCGCGGAACATCAGCTGCGAATTTAGCAATGATTTATGGGCTTTATCAAATGGCAGGTATTGAAGCACCGCAAGTCAAAATTGGCCGTTCTTTGGACCTTTCTGCCTTTGCGACAACTCCGGAAGAATACCAAAAGAATTGGACTAATTTATTTTCCGGGGAATTTAGCACACGACCTCAAACAAAAAGTGAAAAAGAATCTATCGGTGCAAGAGAAAAAGCCCCCGAAACCTCAGTAATAAACAATAATTCTTCAAATTTACCCAGTTGGCTAATTCCGGCTATCGGTGCAGGTCTTGGCCTTACCTTAATGTTCAGTGGTATTAGTACCCCCGGGTTGGCTTTGGCGGCTTTACCGCTTTTAGCAAGCACTCAACCTTTTAAAATACAGCCCAGTGAAAACCTTAAGTCAATTACAAAAGCCGTAAATGTTAAACCGAAAAGAGGTTTAGATGTGGAAAATTACGCAGTTTGGGCGTTGTCAGATGAAAATGGTGAACCTCTTTACTATTTAAAATATACCACCTATGAAGAAAAATCTAGAACCGATCAATTTATTTCCATAATGGACAAAAACAAATTGCAAGATAAATATTCTATAGGCATAGAATTCCCCAGAATCGTATCCACAAACTTGGCTGATTTACCTAAAGATATTTCTCATTTTATTCAAGAAGATTTGGCTGATATATATTATGGGGTTCGTGATTCTGAAGATAGAATAGAAATTCCTTTAATAACTACCGCTATAAATACTTCCGGCTTTGTATTAGGAAGCAAAATTAAAAGGGACCCCGATGATAAGAGCAAAATTTTAAATATTAAAAGTTTAAGAAAGGAAATAATGACTGCCTTAAAAGATGAACCTATAACACAAAAAGAATGGCAGGAAGTTGTTAATTATTTTAAAGATTTAGATAAGGCCGGATTTAAGCATGGTGATTTGGCACATAATTTATTTTTTAGGCGTGATGATGACGGTAAACTTATTATTTCTTTAGTAGATTTTGAAAAAGAAGAAATATCTGATGATTACTATTTCTCTATTATTGATATTATGTCCGATGCCGCCTTTTTAGATATGATGAGAGAGGATTTTGAGCAAATAGGAATGGTTGAAAAGGAGGATGAAAACTTAAAAGCCAAAAATTTAGCAGAAGTTAATAGTGACATGGCTTGGTATCATAATCAATTGTTAGAAGAAAAAGATAGTAATAATTTAAATTTAAAATCATTAATATGGCCTGCGGTCGGTGTCGGATTATTAGCATTTTCTCTCTTTCCTGGATTCGGTGCACGTGCCGGCCTTTGCGCAGCGCTGGCCTTGGCCCCTCTTGCCATACCGGATAATAATTTGCAAAACAGTCAATCCACCTCTAAAAATAAAACAATAATTGAGTCTTTAAACAATGTTGTAAAAGCGGAACTTGTACCGGTAAATGATGGGCTGGTTGGTGCCCGTGCCGTTTGGAAATTAATAGATGGGAAAGATAAAACAATCGGTTATCTTAAATACGGTACAATGGAAGAAATGCTAAGAACAAAACTTTTATACAAAATAATTTCTGATAATAAAATGCTAGAAAAATATCCATTGCTTAATATACAGTATCCGCAAATTATTAATGAAGATATACAATCTTTGGATAAAGATGTTTTAAGGGGTATAGAAAAAGATTTTGATGATATAGAAAATAATATGCGTAATGCTTCAAGCAGGGCGCAGATATATTTTGCTATGACGCCTGTGGACGCGAGCGGCTTTGCTGTAGCAGATAATATTTATCCTACGGAGAAAACAGGAACGTTGGCTGCCGCACAATTAAATAATAAACCTATAACCGATGAGGAATGGAAACAAATTGAAGATTTCTTTAAAGAACTTAATGCAAAAGGTTTTGTTCATGAAGATCTTATTAATAATATGTTCTTTAAACGTGATAAAGACGGTAAATTAATGATAACTATTTTAGACTTTGAAAAATGTGTAAACCCGGTAAATAATGATCATGATATAAGAATAATAAGAAATTATTTTAATAATATTAAACCTTGTTTTACACCTAAAATTTTTAGGGAAGGAGTAAAAGCCAAATGGGTTTTAAATGAGTGGAACGGGAATTTGCAACCCTATATCAGATGGGTGCTTTCCGACAAAAGCGGTAAAGTAATTGGTGATTTAACATATCTAACGCCGGAGAAAATAGCAAGCGCAAAAAAAATGCATGAAATAATTACAAAAAATAACTTGCTTGAAAAGTTTGATAATATAGAAGTTAAATACCCTCAAGTAATAACGGAAAGCGTGGAAGGTTTATCATCACCTGCAATGATGAGGATTTTAAAAGATGTACTATTTTTAGACAGTAATGTTATATTCGGTTATTTAGATGAATACCCTGTTAAAGTTATAATGACACCTATAGATGATAGAGGGTTCCGTTGGAGTGACACAAAAATAGATTCACGCCGCAACCAAGGGGAAATGTTCGGGCATGTTTATTTAGGCAATAAACCTATCACGGCAGGTGAATGGAACAGCGTTTTCAACTTTATTGCGGAACTAAATAAACACGGTTTTGTGTGTGATAATATATATAACAATCTTGTTTTTAGACGCAGTGAAAATGGTAAACTTATTTTAACTATTACAGATTTCGGGCCCGGTCATACTTCCAGTAATATAGCAGAATTGCAAAGATTAGGAAACATGTTACATAGTATAGGGATAAAGGAAAGGAATATTTTCCTGGACTATATATTGCCCACTAATGAGATATAATATTTTGAATTATTTTTTAATAAAAATGCTATACTATAGAAAAGAGTATAAAAAGAAGTATTATGTCAAGATTAAAAAAAATACTTTGTAATTTTGAGTTTAATTATTTGGGTGTTCGTTATATGGCGCGCAGTTTTTATTTGGGGGACACGGCGAATCCTAAAAGTGTAGCGGGTAAAGATTATACCCCGATTATTGTGTGTCAAACTCTTAAAATTACTATAGAACAATTGGCGAATATATTGAGATGTAAATATTGGGATATTAACAGGGATAAATTAGCAAAAGCCGGTATAATATTTATTAAACTTGATGTTTATTTCTATCCTAACAAATAAAAGTTCCGTCATGACTAACAATACTTTTTTTGAATTGGGGCTTACTCAAGCCCGTTTAAAAATAATAAAAAAATTAAATTATTCTGTTCCAACCCAAGTTCAAGCTGAAGCTATACCGCAAATTTTGCAAGGCAAAGATATTATGGCAGCTGCTCCAACCGGTAGTGGTAAGACTGCTGCTTATGTTTTGCCTTTGGCAGATTTACTTGCTAAAAAAGATAGCGCCCGTGCTTTAATTATTGCACCTACCCGTGAACTTGCGCAACAAATACAAACAGTTATCAAAGCAGTTATTCAAGATACATTTATACAAACAGCTTTAGTAGTGGGTGGTAAAAATATTCAGGGGCAACTTCGTAAACTCAAACAAAAACCACAATTTGTTATTGCAACGCCCGGCAGATTAAATGACCATATAAAACGTAAAACTTTTGGCATAGAAGAGTTTAAATTTGTTGTTTGGGATGAAATGGATAAAATGCTTGAGCTTGGTTTTAGGGAACAAATTGAAGATATTTTCAGCCGTTTACCGGCTCAAAAGCAAAGTATGATGTTCTCTGCTACTTACCCAAAACGCGTTTTAAATTTAGCGGAAAAATATTTAAAAAATCCAATTAAAATTTTTGCAGAGGAAGTTAATAAACCTAACCAAAATATAACTCAAAAAATTATTAAAATAGAAGGTAATGAAAAATTAAAAAAATTAACAAAAATTTTGCAAGAACAAAGTAAAACCGGGAAACAAATTTTAGTTTTTGTGAAAACACAACGTGTAGCAAATGAAATTTCCGTTTATTTAAAAAGGCAAGGTCTTTCAGTTATTGCCATGCATGGTGGTTTGCAACAAAAAATTAGGGATAAAAATTTGCTTGATTTCCGGCGTGGTTTAATACAAATAATGATAGCAACAGATTTGGCTGCCCGTGGCCTTGATATACCGGCAATATATTGCGTAATTAATTATGAACTTCCGCAAAATCCGGAAGAATATATACATAGAATCGGACGTAGCGGGCGTTATAAAAATAAAGGAAGTCGGATCGT
>JAZRHA010000015.1:0-13208 GCA_045644515.1 Elusimicrobiaceae bacterium
GGGCGGTAATTTTTGAATATCGTTTTCTTCCCCTAAATTTTCCAGAGATTTTATAAGGTCAGTTAATTTATAATCTTTTTCTTCTGAATTTAATGCATATAAGGCAGCACCGAGTGCCACAAAAATTTCCGCTTTTTCCGGTAATATCGCATGAGATTCTTCTAATTTAAGAGTGTGGATAAAACATTTCCTTAAAGATTTTATGAAGGCAAGCGGCCCACCCAAGAAAACGACAGTACCGGTAATTTCGCGTCCGCGTGAAAGACCGCCGATAAACTGATTTACAACCGCTTGCATAATAGACATCGCGATATCGCTTTTTGCACAGCCTTCATTGATTAGCGGTACAATATCTGTTTTTGCAAAAACTCCGCAGCGGGAGGCAATCGGGTAAATAGTTTTTGAAGTTAAAGCTAAGCGGTCCATTTCCCCTATATCCATGTTTAAGAAGGATGCCATTTGGTCAATAAAAGCACCTGTTCCGCCAGCGCAGGTTTCGTTCATTCGTAAATCTATACCGCTGGTTAGGAAGGTTAATTTCGCATCTTCTCCGCCGAGTTCAATAATAACATCAGCATTTGGGATTTTATTTTTTATACTTAAGCTTGAGGCTATAACTTCTTGCACAAAACTTAAATTTAAACGAGTGCATAGAGATAATGCCCCTGAACCTGTTAATGCTAATTTAAAAATTGTGTTTGGGAATTTTTGGAAGACTTCATTTAAAATAGAAATTATCTTACGGCGTACGTCGGACATGTGTCTTTGATAAGTGGAAAATAATATTTCCCCTTTTTTATTTACTATCACTACTTTGACGGTAGTGGAGCCGACATCTATACCTAAAGATAAAGTTTCTAGATTCATAAAAATTTTGGCAAAATTTTATGTTTTTTGCGCTATTTCCCCTAATGATTATTATATCAAATTAGTAGGTTTTCTATTGATAAAATATTTTGCTTTCTTCCCCTAAAACAACAAAACCCACTCTAATGAGTGGGCTTTGTTGCGGGGACTGTTTGGGTTCCGTCATTTTCCTGACGGAAAATGCTCCAAGGCCGGCCCTCGCCATCCTCGCCTTTCGCTTCGCTCAAACTCGGATATGGCTCCGGGCTTCAAATTAAACACTCCACTTAATGTAAAAGGGATTTGCCTTTACGTCATTTTCCTAACGGAAAATGCTCCAAGGCCGGTCCTCGCGGTTTTTGCCTTTCGGTGCTACGCACCTCAAACAAAAACAACGCTCCGGGCTTCAAATCCAGACGAAAGCAAAGCAGTTTGCTTTCTTCCACTAAAACAACAAAACCCACTCTAATGAGTGGGCTTTGTTGCGGGGACTGGATTTGAACCAGTGATCTCAAGGTTATGGGCCTTGCGAGATACCAGGCTTCTCTACCCCGCAAAGCTATTATACCATTTTTACAAATAATAGGCAAAAATTGGGGGAAAATTTAAGAGTTTAAAATCGTAGCGTGCGAGTGTGTTTTCGCGCTGCGTAGCGGATTTAAGATGATTTTTGATTTTCTCTGTGATGAACAGAACAAAGCCAAACCATGTGCAAAAACTCGGCAATTATTTTTGAGGAAATTTTGATTTTCTCCGCGACGACAAGTACCAAGAAGAACGGGAGCGAAGCGACTCTCGGTACTTTAGGACCGGAAAAATCAAAATTTACCAAAGAGAATTAGTCGGCAAAAAAAGGAAACTGTAAATTTCATATCTTATGCGAAACGTTAGCACGTAAAACAAATATACCTTAATAATCAAAATTAAGTTTTAGCCCAAGTGCATCCAATATATTATCTTGTGCAAATAAATCAGTCATGCCTGCAATATAATCTGTCACTATTGTTTTTGCGTCGGTATTTTCTTTGGAATATATCGGTTGCATAGCACGTAAATAGCGGCCGAATTTTTGTGCACTTATTTTAAGTTCCGGTTGTTTATAGGCCTCACTGAAACCATATTTATTAAATAAGTCCAAGTAATAATCAAATAAATTGCTGATAGCATTAAACAAAATATTTCGTTGTTGTGTAAGCATCGGGTGGCCGTAAATATGCTTATAGTTAAATTCTTTTAAGACAGTGATTAATTCAAATTTATCTTCAGAAAAACCTAAACAGTCTTTATCTTTTGAATTCTCAATTAAATCAAGAACTAAAGTGTTTATAATTTCCCCGTTATTTTCACCAAGTTCTTTTTTTATTATGGCAGGCACTTGTTCTTTTGTGATAATTTCAGCACGAACAGCATCTTCAATATCACGCCCGAGATATGCAATTTTATCAGCAATACGCACAATGCAGCCTTCATAAGTTGAAGGTAAATTACGGCGGCTGTTAATGTTTTCAAGTTCATTTGGTTTAGTAGATGGTTTTAGAGCATTATTTTTAAAATCTTCACCGCAATGGCAGATAATTCCGTCTTTAACTGCATAAGTTAAATTTAAGCCCTCACCGTAATTTGTTAAGTGTTCAACAACCCTATAACCGTTTAGTTCATGCATAAATGGACACGGCGCGAGCTTTTTTGCCAAGGCACTTTCCCCTTCATGTCCAAAGGGTGCATGGCCAAGGTCATGTGCAAGGCCGATAGCAAAAGCAAGTTCTTCATCAAGTTGCCAGGCCCCTGTATTTTTAAGGCCTTTGCAAATTGATACGGCAATAGTTGCCACATGCAAAACATGTTCAATACGCGTGCAAATATGGTCATTTTCCGGTGCGGCAAAAACTTGCGTCTTGCTTTTTAGGCGTCTGAAAGGTTGGCTGTGAATAATTTTAGTTTGGTCCCTAAAATATTCACCGCGAAAATCCGGTGTTTGCGGATGGGTACGCTTTTTATAAAGATCTTCACTAAACGGGTTTTTTATCATATAATTTTATTATAATAAATATAGGAGGCATTTTTCTATGAAAAAACTTGCAGTATACCCCGGTTCCTTTGATCCTATAACCAACGGCCACCTTGATATTATTGAAAGGGCAGCCGCATTATTTCATACAGTTATCGTCGCAATTTTAAATAATAGCTCAAAAAATTCTTTATTTACCGTTGCGGAAAGAAAAGCGCAAATTGCCCAACTTACCAAAAAATTTAAAAATGTTAAAGTAGATTTTTTTGACGGTCTCCTTGCCGATTATATGGCAAAAACAAAAGCCAATGCCTGCGTACGCGGACTTCGTGCAGTAACAGATTTGGAATATGAATTTTCCCTTGCAAGCATAAATAAAAAACTTAATTCCAAAATGGAAACTATATTTTTTATGCCCAGTGAAAAAAACACTTATTTAAGTTCATCTGTTGTTAAAGAAGTTTATAGTTTCGGCGGGGAATTAAAAGAAAGTGTACCACCTTTAATTGATAAAGCCTTAAAAAAGAAATTTAAAAAATAGATTATTTATCTTCAAATATTTTTTGCACTTGCGTACAAAGCGCCAAGATATGCTTGCGGATTTGCGGTTGCTTTTCTTCAAGCATAGGCAGAAGTTTTAGGCGGATAAAATTGCGTGTGTAAACATCATCAAAATTTGTTTCATCATTTTCGTACGGTAAATTATGATATTTGCAATATTCCAAAATTTCTGCTTTGCTTAAACATAAAAATGGGCGGATAATTTTAAATTCCCCAAGTGGGCGCATAGCCGGTATACCGCCAAGGCCTTTTAGTTGCGTACCGCGTAAAATGTTTAGGAAAAATGTTTCCACATTATCGTCTGCATGATGGGCAAAGGCTATGACCTTACAATTAAATTCTTTGGCCGTTTCTTCAAGTGCTTTGTAGCGGAGTTTCCGGGCGGCATGTTCCAAACTTAATTTTTCTTTTTTAGACAAAGTTTTGACAGCAACTTTTTTAACAAGCAAGGGAACATTTAATTCCTTGCATAAATTAATGACTAGATTTTCATCGCGTTTTGCCGTCGGGCGCAAGTTATGATTTACGTGGCAGGCATAAACTTTAAATTGCATTTTTTTGCCAAGTGCGCAAGCAAAATGCAGAAGGGAAACGGAATCTGCCCCGCCGGAAAGTGCAATTAAAACATTTTGTTTGGTTTTAAAAAATTTATTTTCCTTATCAAACTTAATAAGTTTTTGCCAAATTTTCGCTTGGAAAGATGTGCTTTGCATAATTTCCCATTAAAAAGTATAATATAATTAATTATAGTATATTTGTGGGGTACTTATGGAAGAAATGAAAAAAAGAATAGTCATAGTAGAAGATGAAAGGGATATCCTTCAGCTTTTAAATTTAATTTTAGTGCGTGCCGGTTATGAAGTGCACGCTTGTGATAATGGCAGAAATGCTATTCCGTTAATTAAAAAAATTCGTCCGCATTTAGTTATTCTTGATCTTATGTTACCTGGCCTTGATGGGCGTGCCATAATAGAAGAGATGGCAAAGGATGAAGAGATTTTTGGTACACCTGTAATGGTAACTTCCGCTTTAGAGCAAGCCGGCCAAATGTTTGCCGGGAACCCTATTGTAAAAGATTTCTGTTACAAACCATTTAGAACCTCTGTATTGCTTCAGAAAGTAAAAACCATAATGGGTGATAATTAAGTGTTCCTTGTTGTTGGCCTTGGAAATCCCGGGCAAGAATATCAAAAAACACGTCACAATATAGGTTTTATGGTGCTGGATGCTTTAGCAAGCACTGAAGGGTTTTCTTTTGAAGAAAACCGCCCTTTTAAAGCACAAGCCGCAAAAGTTGACTTAGAGGGGCAAAGTGTATTATTTGTAAAGCCGCAAACTTATATGAATTTATCCGGGCAGGCAGTTGTTGCTGCTGCAAATTTTTATAAGATACCGCCGCAAAATATTTTAGTTATTTGTGATGATTTAAGTTTGGAACTTGGAACTTTACGTTTGCGGCAAAAAGGTTCAAGCGGTGGCCAAAAAGGGCTTGAAAATATTATTACTTTACTAGGTACCGATAATTGTATGCGTTTGCGTTTAGGTATTGGCCCTCGCCCGGAATTTATTGATGCAAAAAATTTTGTCTTGGGCAAATTTCCAAAAGGGCAGGAAGAACTTTTAAATTCCGCTGTAAATAAAGCTTGTGAAACCATAAAAAAATTACTGAAAGAAGATTTTAACTCCGCCCAACAATTTGCTAACACTAAATAAAAATATCAAGTATAATTTTGAAATAAAAATACCTCGTTTTCACGAGGTATTTTAGCTATTGCTAAATTATTTTTTTGGTTTATTTCCGCATCCGCAACCCATAATTACACCCCCCTGCCGGTGATAGTCCGGTACAAACAGTATAACATTTTTATAAGATTTTTTCCGTTTACGTTCGTTTACTTTTTATCTTCGTAATTGTTGTCAAGCGAACGTAAATCTTCCAGTGATTCTTCTTTAGAAACTTGTTGTGTTTGTTGAACAGTTTGTTCCTTATTGATTTGTTCTTGCGGTTGGTTTATATCAATAATTTCAGGGTATTCATCAGGATTGCCAGCCGCAGGTGATTGTGTTAAATCATCTTGCATTAACCGCCGTATATATTCAATAGCACTGTATATAGCCAAAACAAATATAATGCAGGCAATAATTTCAAAAATCATGCCAATAGTTTCTGCATAATCTAAAGCATCAAATGGGCCTAAAATATAATACCAATCTCCTTTAACTGTGCCGGCTGCGTGGTCCGTAACCATATCCGAGGAGGTTAAACATAGTTGGCTTGCTGCTGCATCACTTGCATATATACCTGCGGAATAAACAGCGCAGGAAAGCCAATAAAATATAACAGGTGTAAAGAGCAAACCACCGCGTAATTGTAAGGAAAATAAATATATTGCTGCCGGAACTAATACTTGTGTAAGATCACCGGAAAGTGTGCAAAACCAATACGAACTGATTTGGCAAAATACATTATGCCCAAGCATTTCGTGCAAAATATAATTTATAAAATAAGTTATGTGATTAGATAGTATGCTTTGTGCAGGATATATCCCACATTTACCGGGGATCATTTCCGGCGGGATATAAATTTTGCACAACAAATAAATTGCCCCAATTAATAGCAAAATACTATACCATTTATATTTGTAACAAAAAATACCTTGATGATAAGGGTCAAAAAAATTATATGCCTGCTTTAAAACTGAGCCTTCACCATATGAAAAACAACGTTCCCAAAAAGCCTTGAGTACCTTTACAAATATGTACCCAATAACAATAAGGGCAAAAATATAAGGTAATTTCCCCAAAAGATAAAAAAAGTTCCAACTTGTCTGCATAAATAAATTATAACAAAAAAACAGTAGGGTTAACAACTTCTAAAAATTTCTTTGATTAATAAAATAAAGCCAAACCGTACGCATAGACTCGGCAAGTATTTTTGAGGAAATTTTGATTTTCTCTGCGACGACGAGTACCGCGAAGAACGTGGAGCGAAGCGACATCTCGGTACTCTAGGAGCAGGGTAATTCTACCCGTAGAAAAATCAAAATTTACCAAAAAGAATTAGCCGGCACAAAATGTAAATTTCAGATTTCCTTATTTGCAGAGTTGGTGAAAAATTGTTATAATCTACTTATACAGTATTGCCGAGGTAGCTCAATGGTTGAGCAACGGTTTTGTAAACCGTAGGTTGTGGGTTCGAGTCCCATCCTCGGCTTTTTGCTTATGATTAAAAGATTTTTTATTGCTTCTTTTACTCTTTTTATTTGCGGCGTTATATCCGCCTGGGCTTTGTCTTTAGAAGAAATTTCAAAATTAAACCAAAACACAGTTGTTACAGTTAATGTGTTAAGGGCTGACGGTAAAACCGCCAGTGCAACCGGTTTTGTTATTTCCCCGCAAGGTTATATAGCGACCGCTGCTCATACTTTAGAAAATGCAAAAATTATTAATTTAACTTTCAGTAACGGTGCTATTTCAGAGGAAGCAAGGGTTGTTACTGTTTCCAAAAAACCGCGTATTGATTTAGCAATTTTGCAGGTATCGGTTAATTATTTACCAAGTGTTACTTTTAAAAATTCAAATACTGTGCAAGCAGGGCAACAAATTGCGGTTATCGGTAGCCCGAAAAGACTTCAAAACAGTATAACCAACGGGCTTGTTTCGCAACTTAGAAATGTTGATGATGTTACATTTTTCCAAATAAGTGCGCCTATTTCTCCATCAAGCAGCGGCAGCCCGGTTTTTAATGAAGATGGAAATGTAGTAGGCATAGCTATTTCAAGTCTGGAAGAGGAAAATGTGCAAAATATTAATTTTGCTTTACCCTCAAATTATCTTTTACAGATGATGAGTGAGGCCAAAATCACCCCACAAATTGCAAAAGGCAAAGAGCCTACAAAAGTGCAAAAATACTTCCAGGACATTATTGAATATATACGTAAATGCTGGCGTATTTTCAAAAGTAAATTTGCTTAATTGCTTTAATTTTGGTACAATATAGAAAATTAATGTTAGGTGGAAATTATGTCTTATAAATGTGAAATTTGCGGTAAAAAATCAACAACAGGTAAAAGCGTCAGCCACAGCCATTTAAAAACAAACAGGACTTTTAAGCCCAATTTGCATAAACAAAAAATTGTTTTGAACGGCAAGACCCAAACAGCTTATGTTTGCTCTAAATGCTTGAAGGGTGGTAAGGTTGTGAAGCCGAGCAAATAAATTACCCAAGTTTAATTATAAACCGGAGTGTATATTGCACTCCGGTTTTTTTGTATGGGAATTTGCAGTTTTCATTTTGTGCCGGCTAATTCTTTTTGGTAAATTTTGATTTTTCCGCTCCTAAAGTACCGAGAGTCGCTTCGCTCCCATTCTTCTTGGTACTTGTCGTCGCAGAAAAAATCAAAATTTCCTCAAAAATACTTGCCGGGTGTGCGCGCACGGTTTGGCTTTTTTAAATAAAAAAACTTCTTATAATTCCTCTCCCCTTTGCTTGCAAAGGTGGAGAGGTTAGGAGTGGGGTTGTAAAATTAAAGTTTCCTTCTCATCTAATAACTTTTGGTGGGTTTTGGGTGTAGTCAATAATTTTTGAGGGTGCGGTTTTCTTCGCATTATCATCAAGTACAATACAAGAGACAATACCGTCAAAAACCGCTAAAAGTTCAGCAGTATTTTTACAGGGTGCTTTGCCGTGCAAATTTGCACTTGTTGCAAGCAGGGGGGAAATTAAGCTTTCCATTAAATCAAGCAAAAATTGGCTGTTTGGTACGCGCAAACCTACGGTATCAATTCCGCTGTACCTTTTGCCCTCTTTGCTTGCCGCCATAATTGCAGTTAATGCACCGGGCCAAAATTTTTTTGCCTGTTCAAGTTGATTTTGATCTGCCGCTAAAATTGCTGCTTGCTTTAAAGTACATAAAATTTGCGCCGGTTTATTTTCCGGGTTTTGTTTGGTTTTGTTTAAAATATCGCGTGCATTTGTCGCACGCCCTAAAACGACGAGGCCGTAAACTGTATCAGTCGGTAAAATACAAGGTGTACCGCTAAGCAAAGCAGTTTTTAAAAGCGTTAATTGCTTTTTTGTCATTTTAGATAAATGAAAAACTTCAGTCCTCATCTTCTTCCTCTTTATCGGTTTGGCGGCCATCTAAAATTATAACAAATTCACCCAATATTTTTTTGCGTGCTTTAAAATTTTCTAAAAGTTCCGCCGGTGTTCCGCTTAAATATTCTTCAAAAGTTTTGGTTATTTCCCGCCCTATAAAAACTTTTATTTGAGGGAAAGTTATATTTAAAAATTCCAAAAATTTAATTATGCGATAAGGCGATTCATAAATAATAACAGGTTTTTCAAGTAGTAGTGCGGCCTCAATTTGTTTTTGTGCTTTGCCCTTCTTTTTGGGCAAAAACCCAAGAAAACAAAAACCGCCGCCGCTTAGACCGGACGCGCTTAATGCGCAAGTTGCTGCACTTGCACCTGGCAGAGCGGTAACTTTGATATTTTCCTGGTGTGCAAGCCTAACAAGTTTCCACCCCGGATCAGAAACGCAAGGCGTTCCGGCATCAGATACAAGCGCCAAATTTTTACCTTCTTTCAGCATTTTTATAAACTGGGGGAAACTGTGTTCATTTTGCTCATTATATCTTAAAGTTTTTGTGGAAATACCAAAATTATCCAAGAGTTTTTTTGTTTGGCGTGTATCTTCGCATAAAATGAAATCGGCCTGCTTTAGAATTTCCAAAGCGCGGAGGGTTATATCTTGCAGGTTTCCAATAGGGGTAGGCACAATATAAAGCATAAAAATATTTTAGCAAATATATAGCATAATTTTATAAAATATATAAGTATCACAATTTAATTAAGAGGTGTGGAAATAAATGGCACAAACACTAAAATTATCAATTAATAAACTCAAAAATATAAAATTAAACACTACTGTTATTTTACTCTCAATTATTGCTTTAACTGCTATTGCTACATGGTTAATCCCGGCAGGGAAATTTGATACAGTTTTAAAAGACGGAAGGCAAACACTTGTTGAAGGTTCCTTTCATTATGTAGAATCAACCCCGCAAAATTTGTTTGATGTTTTAAAAGCACCGATGCAGGCATTTTTACGTTCCCAAACAGCGGAAATTATGGCCTTCCTTTTAATTATCGGCGGCGCATTTATGATTATTGAAAAAACAGGTGCAATTACCGCATTTATTAAACGTTTAAGCCGTGTATTTTTGGATCACCCGAGTCTGAGAAATTTATATATCCCTTTAAGTATGATTTTATTTTCTATCGGCGGGGCGACTTTTGGGATGTCTGAGGAAGTTTTAATTTTTATACCGATTTTTATTCCGCTTTCACTTTTACTTGGTTATGATTCTTTGGTGGGTGTAACAGTTCCGTTTATCGGTGCGGCTGCAGGTTTTGCAAGTGCTTTTATGAACCCGTTTACTTTAGGTATTGCGCAAGGTATTGCGGAACTTCCGATGTATTCCGGTTTCAAATTCCGCTTTATAATGTGGGTTATTTGCACGGCTGCTGCAATTATTTTTATTATGCGCTATGCCCGTAAAATTGAAAAGGACCCAAAGGCAAGTTTGACTTACGATTTTGACCAAGAAAAAAAGAAAGAACTTGCCACAACCCATAGCGAAGCCGTTACTTTTACCTTATCCCATAAACTTGTTTTAATTGCTTTTGCCGCAACTATGGGGCTTTTGATTTTCGGCGTATTAAAATATGAATGGTATATAACCGAAATCGGCGCACTGTTCTTTGGTTTGGCACTTGTTGCCACAATTTGCGGCCGCTTAAAAGTGCAAGATGCCTGCACCGCTTTTTATGACGGTGTTCGCGGTATGGCGGAAATTGTTTTCTTGCTCGCTCTTGCGACATCAATTATAATTATCGCCGAAAACGGAAATATTTTGGATACCGCACTTAATTTTATGGCAGGCATAATTTCCAAATTAAATTCCACTTTGGCAAGTTGGGCCGCTTTTATAATGCAGGCAATTATTAATTTTTTTATACCGTCCGGCTCAAGCAAAGCAGTTTTAACTATGCCGATACTTGCACCTTTGTCTGACCTTATCGGTATTACACGCCAAACAATGGTTTTGGCCTATCAGTTCGGGGATGGCTGGACAAATGTTTGTATCCCCACCAGCCCGATTGTTATTGCCGTTATCGGTATGGCAAAGATACCGTTTCAAAAGTGGTTTAAATTTATTTTGCCGCTTGTTACGGTTTGGTTCTTGCTTTCATTTGGTTTTTTGGCAATTGCAAATTATATAAATTGGCAATAAATTTGCTCTTTTATGCAAGGAAATTTTGTAGCAGATTTAGCAGTTTCAACACTACTTACCCCCTTAGATTTGGGGGTAATAGTTTTTATTTTACTGCTCACTTTTACAAGTGTTTTGTATGGGCATTTAAGAAGGCCGCAAAATACAAATAAATTCCTTGATTATATGCTTATGGGCAGGAAACTTACCCTTCCCCTTTTTATTGCCACGCTTGCGGCAACTTGGTATGGCGGCATTTTCGGCGTCAATGAAATAACTTTTAATTATGGTATTTATAATTTTGTTACGCAAGGTGTTTTTTGGTATATTGCCTATATTGTTTTTGCTTTGTTTTTAGTAGATAAAATTAAAAGTTATCAAAGTGTTACACTTCCACAAGCCGTAGGCCAAATGTTTGGGGAGCGTGCAAGAAAGACCGCCGCAGTATTTACATTTTTTAATATTTTGCCTATTTCTTATGTGCTGAGTTTAGGTATATTTTTGCAACTTATTTTTGGGTTTGATTTAGTGCCTGCTATGGTACTTGGTACTTTTATTGTTTGCTTATATACGGCGTGGAGCGGCTTTCGCGCAGTAGTTTTTTCAGATATTATACAGTTTACTATTATGTGCCTTGCGGTGTTGATAGTGGCAGTAATGTCCGTGCAAACTTTTGGCGGTATTGAATTTTTAAGAGGGAATTTACCGATTACTCATTTTTCCATAACCGGTGGTAACACTTGGCTTAACACTTTTGTTTGGGCAGGTATTGCCTTAGCAACTTTAATTGACCCTAGTTTTTACCAAAGATGTTTTGCCGCTAAAGACGGTAAAACCGCCAAAATCGGTATTTTAATTTGTACATTTATTTGGTTTTGTTTTGATTTATGCACCACTTCCGGCACTTTGTATGCACGCGCAGTTTTGCCGGATGCTTTGCCGGCGCATGCCTATTTTTTGTATGCGGTGCAGCTTTTGCCAAGCGGTTTAAGGGGGTTTTTTATAGCCGGGAATTTGTGCATAATTTTATCTACGCTTGATTCATTTTTATTTATTGCATCTAACACTTTGGCTTATGATTTACTTAAAGATAAATTCAAAAACCAGGTGCTTGCAAACCAAATATTTTTCTTTATAATCGGCGGTATTTCTATTTTACTTGCTTTATTTTTTGAGGGTAGTTTCAAAGAAATATGGTTTGTTCTCGGTTCATATATGGCGGCTTGTTTGCTTGTACCGGTAATGACGGGGTACTTTTTCCCTAAAAAAATAAACGGCAGGCAATTTGTTTTTTGCGTTTGGTTTTCTGCTTTGATTGTTACTGTCTGGAATATACTTCCGCGCGCCGGATTTTGGGCGGAAGTAGAGGGTTTTTATATTGGCTTAATAGTTAATATAATGTGTTTAGGGGCAATTTTGCTAAGGGGAAAATATGGCAAAGTTAAATAAAGTTTTACTTGTTTTAAACGGCACTTTAAACAAAAAATTTTTGGCAGAAGTAGCCAAAAAATATTCTTTTATTTTAGCGGCTGACGGCGGCGCAAATAAATGTTTAAAAGCCGGAGTGAAACCAAGTTTAGTGGTTGGCGATTTAGACAGTATTACCCACAAAAACAAAACACTTTTGCGCGGCCGCTTAAAGCAAGTTTCGCGCCAAGATAACAGTGATTTTGAAAAAGCGCTTGATTATTTAAAAACCATAAAACCTAAACAGGTGGATATTGCACTTTCTTACGGCGGGCGGCTTGATTTTGGTTTAAGCAATTTTTTGACTGCCGGCAATTATTTAAAATATTTTGATATTTGTTTTCTATTTCCAAAAGCGATAGTTTATTTGCTTTCAAAAGGTGCGGAAATTAAAGCAAAAAAGGATGCGCGCGTGAGCATAATTCCGCTTGAAGGAATTAAAAATATCAGCACACAAAATTTACTTTACCCATTAAAAAACGAAACTTTACCCCCGGGCCAACGCGGGCTTAGCAATATTGCTTTAGGCAATTTTAGAATTAATTTCAAACGCGGCAAACTTTTGGTATATGTGGAAAAATATTAAACTATACCAAAAAATGATATACTAAATTTAGAGGTATATTTGAATGTAGGGCTAATACCCCTAAAAAATTTAAATATTTTTGGAATCTTTTTTAAAAAAAGATGTCATTTAAGATTATATCTTAAATAGCAAACAATCCAGAAATAGCCTGTGAGGCATAATTGAAAAGAACTAATTACTCTTTTTTTTATGTCTTAATGTCCCTTATGGGACTACGGCTATTTTTGTTTTATGGACTTGTTTGCTCATAATACAAATTAGCCGTTTTTTTTGTGGCTAAATTAACTAATGAGGACAAATTATGCCGGGAAATATTCGAGCAGAAATCAAAGAAGAAATAGAAGAATTTACTAAACTAATAAAAAAATATCCCTATATAGCAGAATTGTATATAGGCAGGGCTGTTTTGCATGCAAAAATCGGGGAATATGAAAAAGCCGTTAAAGATTATGAAACGGC
>JAZRHA010000016.1:0-34393 GCA_045644515.1 Elusimicrobiaceae bacterium
AATGTCTGTCACATTAAAGCTACAATATAATATCAGAGCATAAATATCCCCCAGTTTAAATTTAAACTGGGGGATATTTATGCTCTGATATTATATTGTAGCTTTAATGTGACAGACATTTAATTATTATTTAAAGAAAGAATAACCCCGGATAATATTAATTATCCAAAATCATATTATCAGTTTTATAAAATTTTATTTTAAATATTGTACCGCATAGTCAGGGGTAATATCGTAGACTTTATCACTGGCATTTTCGTTTGCGGCCGGTTGATAGGTATATTTTTCAGCTTCGTTAAAAACAAAAACTATGAAAGTTCTTGCCTGGCCGTTACCCAACATGTCCTCATAAAAACTTATGCGTTTTGGTAATTCTTTGTAGTTAAAGCGTTTTTCCATCCTGGAATGCAAATAAATGGAAGCCGGTAAATTAAAACTATAAAATTTGGCAATTTTCCCTTGGTCTGTTAAAATTTTTTTAAGTACACTGCCTGGGGGCATTTCATCATAAGGTAAAGTATAAGGCATAAGTGCTTTATCGTTAACGACAAACATAGCATGCGGATTACCCAAATAACCTTTCATATTTATTTCAATAGTTTGCCTGTTTGGGACATATATTTCACTTAAGGCGGCGTTTGTCATATTACGTTTATCCAGCGGTGTATTAGTTCCGATATAATCTTTACATCTTCTGATTGGCCTGTAATTTTTAATTTTATGTGATTGTAGAGGTATTGCTTTGGTGTTGCGCTCGACTTGTTGTACCTGCATTTTTATTTCTTCTTTACCTATGGCACAAATTTGAAAAATATAATAATCAGTTGAAGCCGGTAACATCTCGTCATCTATATTCAGCGGTGTGGGGGTTTTGTATATCGCAATTTCTTGTTTTTTAGGCGGCGTAACACCGCTTAATACCTGCACTTTTTGCGCCCAGGTAACGGAACTTAAAAATAAAATTAAAGAAAATAGTAATATCTTTCGCATTAATATAATAATAGCAAATTATTTGGTACTAAGATATTAATAAATAGGCCTATGCTGATAAAGGGCCCAAAAGGTATGGTTTTATCTTGCGGGTTCTTCTTTAAAATAGACGAAATTGCATAATAAATCAAAGCGGAAAATGAAGAAATAATTAAAGTTGATATAACGCCGCTAACACCTGTTAAAGTACCTACTGCGGCAACCAATTTAATATCACCGCCGCCCATGGCTTCCTTTTTAAAAATTAAACTGCCTATTACTGCCATGCCCCAAAGCCCTAAAAATCCGGTAATACCGCCCAAAAAACATTGTACAAATTTTACTTTCAAATTACCGTCAAAAGCCGGGTTAATAAAAAATACCAAAAGCCCTAAAATAGTTAAACCTATTGAAAACCTGTCCGGAATAATATAAAGCCTAAAGTCTATCATAGATAAAATTATCAGGCAGTAAGTAACCAGCAAAGCAATAGCCGTCCAATAAGTTAACCCCAGTGTATAGACGACAAGCAAAGTAAGAAGTGATGTTAAGGCTTCAATAATCGGGTATTGTATAGAAATTTTGGTTTTGCAATTCCTGCATTTACCGCGCAAAATTATATAACTTAATACGGGGATATTATCGTAAAATTTAATTCTTGCTTTGCATTTAGGGCAAGTGGACGGCGGCCACCAAAGCGAAACATTTTCCGGTATTCTGTAAATGCAAACATTCAAAAAACTGCCGACTATTGCACCAAAAATTACACTAAAAATGTAGATAAACAATTCCATAAATTCCCTTTAATTTTTATTCGGCATTTGGATAAACTTCGCAATAATCTTTATCAGATTTATTATTTATATAAAGCCATCCGCCCGTACCGTCAAAAATTTCCTGATAACTTGAGCCTTCTTTTACTTTATTATTTGCTTTGCCTTCGTGATAATATGGGGGTAAATTATCTAAATAATCACCCTTAAGATCGGCTAAATGTATGGGACAAAATCCTTCATTATCGCCACGGTAAACGGCAAGGGCTTCCCTTATTATTTGCTCATTTTTTTGTGAAATACTTTCTTGTGCAAGGCCTTTCAAGTCCCGCACTTTCTTAATGCATAAACCGGAAAGTAAAATAATCAAAAAAACAGTTACTATTATTTCCCTTGCAAATATACTATTTTTCGTCATATTATTTTAAATGTGTTAAAACATAAACGATTAATTTAACATCATCTAACACGAAACTCAAACGTGTTCTTTCGTTCGGGCCGTGCGGGTTGCTGTAAATTTTTGAACCGACTACTGCCGGTAATCCTAAATTCCTTATATCTGCGGCAAAAGTTCCGCCGCCTACACCCAAAATTTTGGGTTCAACTTTGTTTACTGCCCTTACCGCTTCAGCATAAGCTTTAACCAAAGGCGAATCTTTTGGTGTCGCTTTAGATGAAATATCCATTACCTTTTCAAAAGTAACTTTTACTTTAAAATCGTTTTCTACGGTATCTGCTATCTTTTCAATTTCTTCCATTACTTCTTCTTTTGAATAACATGGGAAGATGCGGCAGTCCATATAAAATACATCTGTTCCCGGGATTATGTTAACGTTGGGGACATTTGCCTCTTTTTTAGTTAATTCAAATGTGCTTACATTAGGGGAAAATAAAGGATCTTGTTTGTTAAATTTCTTTCTAAGGCCGTCTGTTAAGCGTACTGCCAAATTAGCAGCTGCTTCAGCAGCATTTTTACCCAGATTTGGAATGGATGCATGGCATTGTTTCCCTGTAACGGTAAACTTAAACCATAGGGTGCTTTTTTCGGCAATTTCAATTTCGCGGCCTTCCGGGTCCCCACAGTCTTGAATTATAAATAAATCATCTTTACCAAAAATATCCGGGCGTTCTTTAAGTAAATATTCAAGGCCGTATTCATTACCTTCTTCTTCATCACTTAAAAGCATAATACCTAAGTTTATCGGTGGGCGTTTGCCGCTTTCTGCAATTGTTTTTGCTGTAAGTATTGCCGCAACAACTGCTTGTTGGTTATCTTCCACACCGCGGCCGTAAATAGTGTCTTTATCTTTATCTAAAGTAAGTTCAAAAGGGTTTGTTTTCCATAAGGATAAATCCCCAGCGGCGACGACATCCATATGTGCCATAAGCCATAAAGTTTTGCTTTTATTTTCGCCATAATATTTTGCAATAATGTTTGGGCGGATATTACCTTCTGCGGTTGTATCCGGTGCATCAACATGAAATAATTCATCAAATTTAATTTTATTTAATTCACCCTCAAGATATAAAGCTTTTTGATATTCGCCTTTCCCGCCGACACTCGGTGAAACTGCCGGGCGGCAAGTCATATTTTTTTGAAGTTCCAAGGCATAACCTTTCATTTTACTTATATTGTTAAACATTTTTTCCATACATACTCCTAGAAGGGGTTTTTAATATCTACGAATTCCGTGCTTACTTTGTATTTTTTATCTATATACTTTTTAAGCGCCAAAACTCCTAGTTTTTCAGAATTATAATGCCCCATCGCTATAAAATTTATTTTGCCTTCTCTGGCAAGTTCTTGCACATATTCGTCACGTGAGCCGCAAATATATAAATCCGCTTTTTCTTGCACAGCTTCTTCAAGCATATCATGTGCCCCACCGCTGACTATTGCAATTGTTTTTATTTGTTTCGGGCCGAAGTTTAAACCCTCACCGCCTAGTATTTTAAAAATACTTTCAAAACTTTTCGGTTTAGATAAATTGCCTTTGAAACCTATTTTTAAACCTTTATATGTGCCAAAAGGTTTTAAATTTTTTAACCCTAGCATTTTTGCAAGCCCGGCATTATTGCCAAGCACAGGATGTTTATCTAACGGTAAATGATATGCAACAAGGTTTAAATCATTTTTAATTAGGAATCTAACACGTGCGCCAAATACGCCTGTCAATCTTTGCTCATGTCCCCAAAGTAAACCGTGGTGAACAATAAGCATCTGTGCATTTTTTTTGACGGCAGCTTCAAATAAAGCCATATTGGCCGATACCCCAAAAATGATTTTTTTAATTTCTTTTGCACCTTCAACTTGAAGGCCATTTTGTTCGGGGATTTGGTCAATTTGCAATAATTTATTAAGGTCTTTAATAATTTCGCGTGCAAACTCCATATAATTATGTTATCATTTTATTAGGATGAATAAAATACCCTTTTTATTTTCTTTATTATTTTTTGCGGGCGAAATATTTGCTTTGCCCGTTGCACCCAGCCTTGAAGTTTGGGAAAAGACCCCAAGTAGAGTCTACCCGATAACTGTTGAATATCCACCTGAAAATTCCAAAATAGGTGAGGGTGCAAAAGGTATTTTCATTTTTGGTAAAACCATGGGCCCAGGTCTTTTAACAATAAACGGGCAAAAGATTGATTTATATCCAACAGGTGCATATTTAGGTTATGTACCAGTTAAACCGGGTAAAAACGAACTGGTGCTTGAATATTCCAGCGGTGATAAAACTTACCAGGCAGTACGTAATATAGAAGTGCAGGGAATTGATAAAGATCAATATTTTAAAACGCCGCATTTGCTTGAGGGCAGTGCCTTCCCAAAGGGGGATAGTGAAATAGCAAATACTTCTGAAATTACTTTTAAAGTGGAAGCAAGCCCATATCATAAAGTTACTGTTTCTTTGCCGCCTTTATTTAATGAAATAGAACTTAAAGAAGAGGTTTTAAACCCCAGTATTTATAGAAAGACTGTAGTTTTGGGTGAAGGTAAAATTTTAAAGAATGATAAAAAACCTGTTTACCGCATCTACACTTATGGCGGCAAATATAAAGATAAAATTTATGCTGAAGGTAAACTTAAAATTTTGCCTGAAAACGAAATTTTAAAACCGGCAAAAGTGCGCGGGCAAAATTTACGTTTGCGTTTGCAATCAAATAAATTTGGCGGTTATGATTATCAAACTCGTATCTTTAATACCGTTTTAACAGAAGGGAAAATTAATGGCCTTTATAAAGTTATTTTAGATGACAAAAAAATAGGATATCTTGATCAAACTTTGTTAGATACGAAGAAAAAGGTTACTTTACCGAGGAATATTATCTGGCAAGTGGATACAAAAGAGGATGGTAATAAGACAACAATAATAATTAAAAATACTGAAAGGATAAGTTTTTCAACTTCGCAGACTGACCAATCTTTTGGCATTATCTTATACAATACGCAAGCAATAAATACTTTTAACAGGGATGTAAAAACAAAACTTGTTAGCAGTCTTGATTATGAAGTTTTATCACCTACAACAAAGAAAATTACGGCACGTTTTCAAAACGGTAAACGTTTGCGCGGTTTTAATTATAAGTATGAAGAAAATAATTTAATTTTTGAATTGTTTACTTCCCGGGATTTTGAATTTACATCTAAACTTCCGCTTAAAAAATTACGTATTGTTTTAGATCCTGGGCATTCACCGAAAAGAACAGTTCCTTATGACGGCGCCGTCGGGCCAAGTGGCTTGCTTGAATATGAAATGAATTATAAAATAGCGTTGGCTGTTAAGAAAGAACTTGAAAAATACGGTGCTTTGGTTTTCCTTACTAAAGATGATAAAGAAACATTAGGTTTAAGTGATAGGACTTACCGCGCCGGTTTGTTTAACCCTGATTTATTTTTAAGTTTACATCTTAATGCTTTGCCCGATTCAATTAATCCGCTTAAGCGTGAACTTGGGTTCTCTTTTTACTATTATTATCAGCAAGGTATACCCCTTGCAAAAGCGATGGAAAAAAGTTTTGCAAAAAATGTCGGTCTTCCGGATAACGGTTATTATCAAGCAGATTTTGCAGTTGTTCGCGGTATGCCTCAAGTGCCGGCTTTGCTTATTGAAAGTTTATATATGATGGTGCCTTGGCAGGAAGAACTTTTAAAACGCCAACGCTTTATTGATTTGCTTGCCTCAAGTATTGCCGAGGGCGTTTTGTACTTTGAAAACCCCAAATGGGCACAAAAGAATATTCCGCTGCAAATGGAAAGCCGCCGCAAAAATTTAGAAGAAACTATTCTTAAAGCAGAAGATATTAATTTGGAAGAAAAGAGATAGGTTACACTTGTAGAGGTTTAACAAATGGAAGTTATATTTGTAATAATATTATTTGGTGTAATTTCTGTGTTTGCATTAAAAATGATAAGAATGGAAGTTTCCCGTGTATTTACTGAAAATTATAAGGAACTAAGACAAATATATTCTAAGCCTTTAAAAACGTGGAGATTTCTTACAGGTTTTTTAAGTACTAAAGGTGTTTCACCGTTCTTATTCAAAGGTACATTAAAAGTAGACGTTTATTTAGATATGTTAATTGTTAGTGCAATAGGGCAAGGGATATGTTTGCATTATGGTCAATATGTTTTTAAACAAAAACGAATATTATTTTCAAATTATTTGATTGTTGAAAATTTGCCTGTACAGGAAAGGGGTAATAATATTTTGGGATTTGGAAAATTTAGCACTTTAAAAATATCTTTGTCCGCCAAGAAAATAGATATGATTTTAAAATTAGCAAGTGGAAATTATCGAATATAAATCCAGAAATTTCATTTAATTTAGGAGAGGGTATTTCCCTTCGGTAAAAATTCTGACGAATTTTTCCTACGGGCCCGGGCTCGCGGTTTTTGCCTTTCGGTGCTACGCACCTCAAACAAAAACAACGCTCCGGGCTAGGCTTGGCAAGTACTTCTATTTGGTAATTGCGTTTAGTGTTTTTGTGATAAGAAAGTGAGGCAAAAAATTGCAGATAATGCAAGACATTATCAAGATTTTTTAACAAAACTTTCCACAAAAACACTAAACCCAAAGGGTCGCATTTCTTTATGCAACTGCTATCTTTTTTTGCTCGCAAATAGGTTAACTATTCGCTCGCAAAAGAAAGTACGCATTTGCTATAAATAAAAGGCGACGCAATAGCAAATAGAAACACTTGCCAAGCCTAAATCCCCCGCAATGCCAAGCAGTTGGCATTGCCTGCCGAAAATAAAAAAACACCCAAAAGGGTGTATTTTTTATTTTGGGCGAGAGGGGATTTGAACCCCTAAGTCCGTTAGGACATACGGTCCTGAGCCGTACGCGTCTGCCAATTCCGCCACCCGCCCGTGTTTAAATTATTTGGTATTTAGTGCCATAAATTTCCGCACTAGGGCTACTATCAAACCAATTAAAGCATATAAGCCGAAAACGATAAAAACAATGTCTTGCGGATATTTAATAAACAAAATAATTAAAATTGCCAAAAATAAGAACTTACCAAGTGTAACTTTCCTATTTTGGCCTGTAGGTTTACTCTTAAAAGAGGCATAAGGAATATTTGAAACCATCAAAAGTGCAAGCCCCAAAGTTACAAAAGAAACCGCGCTGAAAATATACGGAATATAAACTTTAGCGATAGGCAAAACCTTCCTAACTTCTTCCAAAGAAAGTGCATCATAAGATAATGCAAGCGAAACTAAAACCGCTGCTGCCGCCGGTGTAGGTAAACCGGAAAAATGTTTTTTAGAACCTTTACCGGAATTTGCAAGTACATTAAACTTAGCCAAGCGTATAGCACCAAAAAGCATAAAAATAAAAGCGATAGGTGCACCAAAAGCAGTTTCCCTTAAAGCAATATAATAAATTAAAAATGCGGGTGCCGCGCAAAAGGAAATTAAATCAGCAAGTGAATCCATTTCAACACCAAAAGATGATTCCGCATGCAGCATTCTTGCAACGCGCCCGTCAAAGGCATCAAAAAGCATGGCAATAAAAATTAAAAGCCCGGCAAAACTAAAATCCCCTTCTACTGATGCAAGTATTGAGAAAAACCCACAAGTTATATTCCCGATAGTAAATAAGGACGGTATTGTAACAATACCCATGTGTTTAACTTTTTGAAAATTTACCATATTACCTCCAAAGCCCCATTACGGTAAGGCCGCCTTGTACACATTGGCCTTCCTTAACTGTTAAAGTAACTTTATCTTTGGGTAAATATAAAGCCACCTGTGAACCAAAACGAATAAAACCAACCCTTTGGCCGATATCAATTTTTTGGCCCTTTTCCACCCAACATTCAATACGCCTTGCAATAGCCCCTGTTATTTGCTCAATAGCAACAGGGCCCTTTTTCGTATTAAAAGCAATTAAATTACGTTCATTTCTGTCGGCGTTAGGATTATTTGCAAAGAGGAAAGAGCCTTTTGTATATTTTATTTCACTAACTTCACCGCTGAAAGGCGCTCGTTGGACATGTACATTAAAAATTGAAAGAAACATACGGATAACGATAGTATTTGGATCTGATTCCGTTTTAATTGATAAAATAGTTCCGTCAGCCGGGGCAGTGATTTCGTTTTCACTAAACTGAGCCATGCGGTCCGGGTTGCGGAAGAAAAACAATACAAAAACAGCTAAAACCAAACAAATTGAGGAAAGAGGCATAAAAATATTATCTAAGAAGAATAAACCCAGTATGCAGAAAATTACAGAAGCGGCAACAACTTTTACTGCTAATTTAATTCCTTGAGGTAAAATTGTAGCAAGCCACGAAAATGTCTTTTTTAAAGTCATTATAAAATCTTCTAACATTTTTGCCTCCTAAAAAAAGAGCCGCTTCATGCGGCGGCAATTTATTTTAAAAGTGTGGGCAGGGGGGGACTCGAACCCCCACGATCTTGCGATCATCAGATTTTAAGTCTGACGCGTCTACCAATTCCGCCACCAGCCCAACACATATATTTTAGCAAATTATGAAAGAAAAGTATCAAAAAATTTTTCACAACTCAAGATTTTTATACCTTCTTCCCTTAAAGTATCTGTTATGCCGCGGTCATAAGTAACCACACAAACACGTCGTGCTGCATTTTTTAAATAAATTGCTTGCTCTAAAATTAGTTCATCGGCAGTTTGGTCTTCGGAAAATAAAGCATCAACATTTTCCGGCGAAGTCGGGCCGATATTTCTAAAACTTCCGTCTATTATTAAACGGAAAGTTGAACCTTTGTAATCAGTCAAGGAAATATCATTTAGGGCAGCAATTAAAGCCCTTAAAGTTTTTTCTTCATCACACTGTGGTACTTGCAAAAAACTTCTTAGAAAATTTAAAGCGTCAACCAAATAAATTGTCGGTTTTGTAGATATCATTTATTTGCCTTTATTAAAGAGGCAAGGCCCAGTAAAATAAGGTCAGGCTCATAAAAGTCGAAAATATTTTCTTTTTCAAATATCCTTCCAAGGCCACCTGTGCCGATAATTATAAATTTTTCTTTCTTAAAGCATTCTTTTTTTAGGCGCGTTATGATTTCTTTAACAAGCCCTATAGTACCTAAAACCAAGCCTGATTGTATTTGAGTTTCGGTAGTGAGGCCTGCAGCGCTCTTAGGTTTTTTGATTTCTACCGTGGAAAGTAAAGCGGTTCCGCCCGCCAAAGCCCGCATGGAAAGCATAGGCCCGGCAGAAATTGCACCGCCTAAGTATTTGCCGTCTTTCGCTATTGCATCAAAAGTTATAGCAGTGCCGAAATCAATAATAAGCAAATTATTTTTTGGATGCAAATAAAAAGCACCTTCAATATCTGCAATTCTGTCTGCCCCAAGCCCGTTTAGGGTATTATTATTAAAATAAATTTTTGTTTTTATGCTTTCATCTATAACAAAGGGTTTTAAGTTAAAATATTTTTTTATTGAGTGTATAATTGAGTGCGTAATTGCCGGCACCACCGAAGATATTGCAACTTGTTTTATTTCTTTTGCTTTAATACCGTTTGCATTTAAGGCGTTTAATAAAAATACGCCAAGTTCATCAGCTGTAACCACGCCGTTTGAGGTATGGCGAAAGCGTGCCTTAACTTTGTTATTTTTTAAAACACCGCAATATATTTGTGTATTTCCGACATCTATTGTAAGTAACATAAAACCTCAATTATTTTTTATAATTTGTGTTGCCACTTCTTTAATAAAACTGTCCTGATTTTGGTTTTGAATTTTTTTAAATATACTAATTGCTTTTTGTTTTTGGCCTTGCTTTAATAGAGATACACCTTCAATAAATACAGCCAGTTGGCTGTTTGGGTTTTGCTTTTGATAATCTTTAATTTCTTTTAAGACTTCGTTTGCTGTATCTTGCTTATAAGCCTTCCAAAGCAAAGAAGTTAATAAAATATCCTCTCTATTATTTGATAATTCTAAAGCTTTGTTTATATTGTCAATTGCTTTTTCAGTTTCATTTAAAGTGCTATAAATTTTTGCAATTAAGAAGTAAGCATCCGGATTATTTTTATCAATTTCTTGTGCTTTTTGGGCATATTCAAGTGCTGTATTTTGATTATTTGATAAAAAATTTGTCATAGCATAATCATAATAAACGGATTTATCTTTTTCACCTTTTCCATTTAAATATTCTTTAAAATATTGCCTGGATTTTGATAAAAATCCTATTTGTAAATAAGATTTACCAAGCCCCAGCATGGCGTCAGGGTTATCTTCATCAAGCAGTAAAGCTTTATTGTAAAATTCTATAGCTTTATCATACAATTCGGTTTTGTAATATAAATTTGCCAAACCTAAATTAAGTTCAATATCTTTCGGTAAAACTTCTAAAGCTTCATTATAAATTAAAAGAGCATGGTCATAATCGTTTAGGGCAGCGTATGCATTGCCCAAAACTAAATAAATGCGGCGCGATCTTCTTTTCGGTGCTTCTTGGTTTTCCATTAAAAAACTTTTACTTATTTCTATAGCTTGTTCATAATCACCTTTTGCATACGCTTCACGGGCGGCTGCAATTTTTTGTTTTTGTTCAAATCTCTTTTCTAGTCCCAAAAAAGCTTTACTTTGCAAAGGTAAAAAGACAAGAATTAAAAATAACGGAAGTATTTTATTTAAAGACATAGTTAACCCCGTTTATAATTAATTTTTCTTTAAGTTGCGGTAAAGCTTGATATGCAGAAGAAGCCCCAATTTCTATTGCTAAATTTGTTTTAGAACGATCTGATGATCCAATTTCACCAACCCTTGAAAGAATTACAAAATTAGCCTGATTTTCTGAGTCCTCTGTTAAAACCGCACCTCTTAAATCACCTATTCTTAATACATAACCCATAATGTTTGAAGGTTTGGTGCCGGCAAAACTGGGTAAAGCATAAACGGCAATTATAAAATCGGCCCCCATTTTTTTAACCAAATCTACCGGCATATAATCTACAATTCCGCCGTCAACAAGCAATCTTTGGCGGTATTCAACAGGCTCAAAAACACCGGGTAAATTCATGCTTGCCCTAACCCCTAAAGATAAAGGCCCGCTATCAAATACGACCTTTTCCCCAGTCTTAATATCTGCAGATACACAAGCAAAAGGAATTGGTAAATCTTCATAGTTTTTAGAACCTACTTCTTTATCAATAAATTCCTGGAATTCTTCCGAAGAAAATAATTTTTCCGCAAATAAATATTTTAATACTCCGCCGATATTAAAATCTCTTGAAATAAAACTTGTTTTGATATTGTTTACCAAATCTTGTAAATGTTCCAAAGGTAATCCGGCATTATATAAAGCGCCGACAATGCAGCCCATGGAAGTACCTGACATATAATCAATAGGAAGGCCGGCTTCAGACAGTACCTCCATAACACCTATGTGCGAGGCCCCACGCAAAGCACCTGCTGAAAGAGTGACACCTATTTTTTGGCGTTCATCTTTTGGAAGTTGGGTAAATTTTTGCCAGGCAAAATCACGTAAAATAGCGTCTTCTTCTTTTGTATTTAAAGCAAAAACACCTTGCCCTAAAAAGCAAAGAAAACACAAGAGTAATAATATTTGTTTTAAGCGAAACGACATTTTATTTTAAGTCTTTACCTATAGCATTTTCGAGATTAGCAATAGCTACAAGATGTTCCTTTTGTGCTTCAAGACTTTTAACCCCAGCTTGATAATAATAATTTAGGGAATCAAAACTATCTTTTAAAGAATAGTTGTCCTTCATAAAGTCTTTAAACTGAGTCTTTATTGCCTTCCAGGTTTTTATACGGTTTGGTGTTTCCGTTTGCCAAAAATTTAAATTATTATATGTTTCCAATACCTGTAATCTGACGGTATCTTCTATGGCAGCCTGTCTTAAAACTGTTTGGCGTTGTTCAGCTCTTTTTTGTTTTACTTGGGTTGTATAGTCATATCCAAGCGGTAATTTAAAAGCAAGACTTAATTGCATATTTTCCTGTTTTAAATTATCAGTACCCTGCCTATCATAAGATGCACCAAGTAAAATATCCGGGTAACTACGTGTTAAAGATAATTTAACAGCAATATTATCCATTTCAAGTTTGTACATTGCACTTTTAACTTCAGGGCGAAATTCCATAGCCCATAAGTTCAATTTCTTTAAATCTACTTCTAGAGGATTGTATTCCAAAGAACCTTCAAATGTTATTTCGCTATTAAACTCTTTATTTAGAACTTTTAGAAGATCTATTTTTGCTTTATTTAATTCTGCTTTTGCTTTTAAAGCTAAACTTTCAAAAGAAGAAAACTCAGCAGAGACTAAAATTTCTTGTGAGGGGCTTAATTCTTGCTGCCTTGTAATTTTTTTGGCTTTATTTAATACTTCTTTGGCTAGTTTATCTTTTTCTTGTGCATATAAATATTCATAAAATGCTTTTTTAGCAGCAAGTATTACTGTGTTTTTTGCATTTTGATAACGGCTTTGAGTTTCTTTATTTGAAGCGCGAGCTAAATCTAAAGTGCTTGAAATTCTGCCCCCACCGTATATATACTGAACAGCAGAAACACCAACCCCGTAAAATAAATCTTCCCTCTTATGATTTGTATCAGGCATTATCAAACGTTGGCCTATCATTTCGGGTAAAATAATGGGATAGTCCAAATTATATGCCGTTGCAGAGCCATTAAAACTAATTCTTGGAAAATATAAAAATTTTGCTTCTTTTATTCGCTGTTCCGCAATTATTAAATCTTGTTCAATTAACAGTAAGTCATAACTGTTTTCCAAAGACAAACGAATTACATTTTCCAAAGAAAGAGGTTTCTTTTCATCGGCAGAATATTTTAGACGATATTGTTGTGCTTGGGTAAATACCGAAAAAGAAAAAAACAAAAAAATCAAACAATAAAATTTTTTCACTTTTTATTCTCCTCTGTTGTAAGATAGTCAAGCATTGAATTAAATTCTTCTGCTAAATCGGATAGAGCATCACCTTTGCGAAGTTTAACACGAGATTGTTTGTTACCTTCTTTAATTTCCCGGCAAACCTTTTCTAAGTGATATACGGGGCCGGCTATACGATGTGAAAGCAAAGCGGATATCATTGCAAGTAATGCAAAAAATATTGTACTTTTTATAATTAAAGGATAAATTAATTTCGGGCCTTCTTCATAAACCCGCTGCAGCAAAATGGGATGGTTTTTAAAAATATCTTGTAAAAATGTAAGGAATTGGTAACCAAATAAAACCATCCCAAACAATACAGATAAGAGGATAAATAAAATAAATTTAACCTGTAATTCTTTTTTTATAAAAATAGTTTTTCTTGTAAACTTTTCCATTTAACACCTTAAATTAATAAATAAAATTACGTATATCTCTTATATCATCAGGTTTTGTTATGACCCGTACATTTTTTAAATAATACGCTTCCTTTGCTGCGGCGAAATCATTTTTGTCGTGTGGCAATTCTACTATGACAATATCATTATCCAAATTTTGTAAACTATACACTACTGCTAAACGCCAAGTATCTATCCTTGCATTCTCGTCATGTACTTTTGGATTGAAATGATTAACTAAGACTACCATACCCTTTTTTAAATCATAACCGTTAGATTGATATGTTCTAATGATAGCATTGTTTGATTTCACTTTTTGGCCTTGCCTTGGGCCGTTAACAAATTTAAATTGATAATTACCCTTTCTATCAGGCCCTGAAATTCTAGTAGCTGGGGCATAATATGCATAGAATTTATCTTCGTACATAAAGGGTAAGAAAGAATAACGTCTTAATTTTTGCTCATAAGAACCTTTTGGATTTCTGTTATAAGGTTCTTTATGAACACAAGCACAGAAACAACCTGCGATAATAAAAAGTAAGACTGGTAAAATAAATTTTTTCATTATTAATCTCCGTAAATATTATTTCCTTTCAAATCTTGTGCGACGATCAAAGGTAAATTTTCAAGTTGAACTTTGTATACTGCTTCCGGCCCAAGTTCCGGGTATAATATAATTTTACTATTTTTTACACTATTTCCGCCCAAAGCAGCAAGTCCACCAAGTGCAGCTAAGTAAACAACCTTTCCTTTTTGGCATAAGTTAGCTTCCCTAGAGCGCGCACCTTTGCCTATAATACCAATTATACCTGTTTTTTTGATAAATTCCTTACAAAATTTATCCATTCTTGAACTTGTTGTCGGGCCTAGAGCGCCGCTTGCTTGCCCTATCTTAGTCGGCGTGGGGCCTGCATAGTAAATTATTTTACCTTTTAAATTAAGAGGGAAAACTCTTTCCTCAAGTAATTTTTTATGTGCCATATCACGCATAATATATACCGTTGAAGTTAAATAGATGAAATCCCCAGTTTTCAATTTGCGAAGTTCTTTTAAAGTGGGGTTTGTCAATTGTTTTATTTTCATAAAACTGCCTCGGCATGTCTGGCTGAATGGCAACAAATATTTATTGCGCAAGGCAAACTCGCGATATGGCAAGGTGCATATTCTATGTAAACTTTTAGGGCAGTTGTTTTACCGCCGAAGCCTTGTGGGCCGATATTTGTTTTATTTATTTTTGTCAAAATTTCTTGTTCAAGTTTTTTATAATTTAAATTTTTATTGGGTTTATTTCTAAGTAATGCCTGTTTGGAAAGCAAGGGGGCAGTTTCAAAATTACCACCAAGCCCTATACCAATTATAAAAGGCGGGCATGCACTTGCACCTGCAGTTTTTACTGCAGACAAAATAAAATCCATAATTTCTTCTTTTGTAGCGGTCGGGTTAAACATTTTGATTTGGCTTTTATTTTCCGCTCCGCCGCCTTTAAGCATTAAATTAATTTTTAATTTATTTCCGTTAACTATTTTATAATGAATTATTGCAGGCGTATTTGTTTTTGTGTTTTTTCTTTTAAAAAGAGGCTCTGTAACTATAGATTTTCTTAAATAATTTTCTTTAAAACCTTTTTTTATACCGTTCTGTAAAGCCTTATCTAAAGAACCTTCAATTTTTATTTGCTGCCCAAGTTCTACAAATAAAACGGCAGTGCCTGTATCTTGGCAGAGGGGGAAAATACCTTTGTTAGCAATTTTTGCATTTTTCAAAGTAAGTTCTAAAATTTTTTGGGAAAGGCCCTTTTCTTTTTGTTTTGCTGATATTAAAGACTTAACAATATCTTTAGGCAGATTATATGCTGCCTTTTGGCATAATTTAGCTACCGTATCTGTAATCAAATTACTTTTTATTACGCGCATATGCAACGGTTTCCTTTAAAGATTTTGCTATCAATTCTTTAGGGAAATTTTTGATTAATTTGCTTTTAATCAAAGCTTCTGATTCTTTTTGATTTTGTAAAATATCTTGCTTTACTGTTTTATAAACCTCTAGTGGCGTAGTTTTGATTTGATTTATATTTTCTTTTATTGCTTGTGCTGCTACTGCTTTTGCTGTAAGCGGATATAATTCGCTGTCCTGCATTGAAGGTAAAATAAAATTTTCTTTTAAACCTAAATCTTGCGCCCTTTTTGCAATTGCTTTTGATGCTGCAAGGGCCATGGTATCTGTTATAGTTTTAGCACGGCAAAGCATAGCACCTTTTAAAATACTTGGAAAGCATAGAGAGTTATTTACTTGATTTGGATAATCACCCCTGCCTGTCGCTATGATGTATGCACCGTGTTCTTTTGCGACTTCCGGGTAAACTTCAGGCACAGGATTTGCGCACAAAAATGTTATCGGTTTTGGTGCCATTATGGAAATTAGTTTGGGATCAAAAGTATTTGGCCCCGGTTTTGATAAAGCAATAACCACATCAGCATTTTTGAAGGCCTTTTCTTGTGTTTGTGTTTGATTGAAATTAGTTTTTTTACATAGATCCCACTGAATAAAAGCAGTAGGGTTGGACCTTATATCTTGGCGTTTTCTGCTTAAAGCACCTTTACTGTCAAACATGATCAATTTTTTGGGATTTACTCCGCTTAAAAGCAAAAATCTTGCTACTGTGGTATTTGCTGCACCTGCGCCTATTAAAACTATTTTTATGTTTTCCATTTTTTTATTTACAAGTTTTAAGGCGTTTATAAGGCCGGCAATTATTATACATGCAGTTCCCTGGGCATCATCATGCCATACCGGAATATTACAATTTTTGCGCAAATCTTCAAGTGCTAAAAAGCAATTTGGTTGGCTTATATCTTCTAAATTTATAGCGCCGAAACTAGGTGCAATCATCATAACAAAATCAATTAATTTTTTTACGCTTTTGCGGCCTAGTTCATCACGGTTATCAATGCACAAAGGTACGGCTTCTAAACCCCCTAAATGATTCATAAGTAGAGCTTTGCCTTCCATTACGCCAAGGCCGCCGCTGGGGCCGCAGTCCCCGTCACCTAAAACACGGGTACTATCAGTTACTATGGCAACTCTGTTTGCACGGTTTGTGTATAAAAATGAATTTTGTTGGTCTTTTTTTGTTTCGACAGAAACCCCTGATACACCCGGTGTATACCAAAGATCAAAAAGGTCTTTATCAGTTAAAGGAACTTTAACTTGTGTTTTTAATTTACCTTTATAAAACTCATGTAATTTTAAAGATAAATTTTTTAGGAAATAAGTATATAATTCCGCTTGTTTTTCTTGTGAAAATTTTTTTATTTTAGGTTCATTTAAAAATTGTTTTTTAAGATTTAATGCCATATATTTATCCTTCATTTATTTTTAGACTGTATTTTTCTGTTACCTTTTTCTAAATCTATAACTTCTATTGCTTGTTGCTTTTTTTGTTGTGATTTCTCTAATTTTTTCTGTCCGTTTTCCGTCAATTTTTTTACTCTATCGGTATTTTTTTGCACCTGTTCAGGATGTAAAGAATTGATTTTAACATCCTCTTCCGTTACGGTAGTTAAAGCCGAACCGTTTGGCAAATAATGTGTATAATTTTGGTCAGAAATATAAAGCAAATTGGTTTTTTCTGTATTTATCAAATTGCCGATTTGTGTTTTATCTGCTATGACTCCTTTGTAATATACACCGTTTTTTTCCATATATTGAGTGGGCATATTTTTTAATTGCCTTGGATTTTTGATCCAATAGGAATTATTAGGGTCAGTTAAAATAAAAACTTGTCTTTCATCATCTGTCGGGAAAGCAAGTACCGTATGGGTATCAGTGTTTTCATCTTGTGTTAAAGCATAGTAGCTGGCTAGATCATCTGTTAATTTATCTGCTGCCGACACATCATCTGTGATAGAATAAGTTACATTTTCCAAAACCTTTGATAAATCTGCTTCATCTTCATTTGGCCCGATAATATGGACCGTAACGGGATCATCATTGTTGTTTCTTATACTTTCTTCTTCATTAAGTTTGGATGCAACAGGATAAAAATTCCTATCGGTTGATATGATATTTATATCTGTTTTTTCGCTTTGATTAGTTATTTGATTTAATTCATTTGTAAATCTTTCAAAATCTGAATTTTGGGAAATATTATTTTTTATTGCAGAAGATTGTTCCACAATTAAGGGTGCTGTATCACAACTTATTGCATTAGTGTCCCCTACTACTTTAAAAATATTTCCTACAGCAGGTATTGTTTGTGATGGTTCCGGCCCGGAAGCAATATTTTCTGCTGCTTCAGTTCCGCAATTAAGTTCATGGATTTTATCGGCATAATCTTGTGCAAAATTTTGGTTTCCGGCAATAACAGTTTCACTATTTTCCGGATTAGATGGAGGAACCGGCGTTTCGTTTGGTTTATTTGGGACTATTTCATTCGAGGGAGTATTATTATTGTTTAAGAAATTATTAACCAAAGCATTTTGGACATGTTCGTTCACATCAATATTTTGACCCATTTGGCCGCTTTGTATTTTATTTATGGCTAAATTATATGCGCCGTGCATATCTTTTATTGAAGCACGGGCGATATCCGCATAGCTTATATCATTATTTCTGTCTGTATTTCGGTATTTATTGCGTTCATTATTCGTATTTTGGTAAGTACGGTCCTGTACTTTATTTGATTTTTGGTTTTGTGCTAAATAAGTATCAATATTTGTTGCAGTTTGGTCTGGTAAATTATCAACATAGGAAACGGTTAAATTGCCATTTTCGTCTGCGAAATAAACAGCCTTCTTGTTAAGATTTTTGGCTATACGGGAGTGATATCTGTTTAAAGCACCTTCTATATGTTTTCTGTTAGTGTTTTGCGGATATGTACCGTTTTTATAGAATTTACCATTATAATAATATCCTTCTTGAGTGGGTTCTAATTTTAGGCCATCTCTAGTTTTAACTGTTCCCTTTTGTAAATTAACGGAATTGTCTTCTTGTTCAGTTGTTAAATTGGAATTTAGTGAATAGATATCATCATCATAACCTGCGGAAAAAAATAAATCCTCAGCTGTGATATCTATATTTTCATCAGTAGATTTTGCTTTATGTATTCCCGCGTAGTATTCGTTTTCCGGGGATATTTCTGTTTCTCGTTTATTTGAATTAAAGATGGGTGTACCCATTTTATAAAACTTTTTTAATTCGTTTACATATTTTTTAAGTGGGCTTTCCTTAGGGAAAATCGGTAATGGGCTGTCTTCGTGGGGATAGGCTCTTTCTTTATTGATTATTTTGAATTCGTTTTTTTCAGGGAATATTAACGGTAATAATAAAAATAATATAATTGCAAGCAGAAGAAAACGTGAAATATTTTTAAAATCAAAAAAATTTTTAAACTTCATAAATTCTCCAAGTCAAACATTTCTCTCCATAAATTATAAGACAATATTTTTAAATTGACAAGGGCCTTTGGCCCTAGTACTATTTTTTATTTTTAATTTGTTTTTGTTTAGCCATAGCTAAACGTGCTAAAAAATCTTGTTTTATTTTTATTTGTGCTTGCAACGGGGCTGATTTAAGATGGCATAAAGCGATGGCAGCGGCATCAGCTACGTCATCAGGGCTCAAAACTTCTTTTAATTTAAGAGACAGTTGTACCATGCGTTGCATTTGTTTTTTATCTGCGGCCCCACTTCCGCTTATTGTGAGTTTAACGCGTTTGGCGGGGTATTCAAAAACTTCCAAATTATTTTGTGCCATTGCAAGAACTATTACGCCGCGTGTTTGAATCGTATGCGACATCGTCATAGCGCGTTTTAAAAAAAACATTGCCTCGAGTGCGGCTACTTCGGGTTTAAATTCTTGGATTACTTTTTGTATTTCTTCGTAAGTTTGTTTCAGACGTATTTGAAAAGGCAAATCTTTTGCTGTATGTATTAACCCTGCTGCCACCAAAAAAGCCCCGGTTGGGCCATTTTCCACAACAGCCCAACCGGTTCTGTCTAAACCTGGGTCTATACCCAAAACCCTATTTTTCTTCAATTTTGGCTAAAACCTCATCTGAGATTTTATCATTAGAGTAAACCTCTTTTGTATCGTCGTGTTCATCTAAAGTTTCGATTAAACGTACGATTTTTGAGGCTGCTTCCGCATCTGTTATTTCCACTTCGTTAGAAGGGACCATAGTAATTTCTGCAGAAGCGAGTTTTATATTTTTGCCTTCCAAAGCGGCCTTAACCGCTTCAAAAGTATCAGGTGCTGTAACTACTTCAAAACCTTCCGCGGAAGTTTTAATATCTTCAGCACCGGCTTCTAAAGCAACGTCCATTAAAGTTTCTTCGCTTGCATCTTCTTTGCTTACCAAAATAACACCTTTTTTGCTAAACATATAAGAAACGCAGCCTGAAGTACCTATTGCACCGCCATGGTTTTGGAAAATTTTGCGGATTTCGGCAAAAGTTCTGTTTTTGTTATCTGTTGTACATTCAACAATAACAGCGACGGAGTTTGGCCCGTAACCTTCATAAGTGATTTCTTCATAAACTGTACCGGGGAGTTGCCCTGTCCCTTTCATGATTGCGCGTTTTACGTTTTCAGCAGGCATGTTGGCGGCTTTTGCATCATCAACGGCCTTACGAAGACGTGCATTGCTACCGAGGTCTGCCCCGCCGATTTTTGCGGCAATAGTGATTTCCCTGATAAGTTTTGTAAATACTTTACCTTTTTTGGCATCTACTAAAGCTTTTTTGTGTTTAATACCTGCCCAGTGTGAATGTCCACCCATAATAAAACTCCTTATTTAACCTCGGGCTTTGCGCCTTCGGCAGTTTTTTCTTCATCTTCGGTTTCTTCTTCAAAAGAACCTTGTAAAAGTTGGCCTAAAGTCGGGCGCGGGGCTTGCTTTAAATATTGGGCAACAACTTTTCTGTTTTGAACTTGATCAAAACGTCTTATTGAAAGGTTAACTACATAATTTGCACCGTCTACCCCGATGACTGCTACTGATACGGTATCGCCGACTTTACCTTCAAAACCTTCTGCGTATTCTTGTGCTGCGATATAGCCTTTAGTTTTATTTTTTGTACCAAGTTCAACTTCCAAACCGTCCGGTGTAACTTTTGTAATAACAGCTTTTGTTGTACTCATATAAGGATATCGCCTTTTTAACATATCGGCAGGATTTAAGAAAAGTTGTTTAATGCCGAAAGTTAAATTGCCGGTTTCCGGGTCAATTGCTAAAATTTTTGCTTTAATGCGTTGGCCTCGTCTGTAATTTTCTAAAATAACTTGTGGGTCTTTCCAGGCAATATTTTCTAGGCTTACTAAACCTTCAATGCCGTGGAAACGGAGATGGAGGCAGTCTTTACCGACTTTTGAAACTACAACTCTTAAAGTATCTCCCACTTTAATTTCCTTTAAAACTTCAGCACGGCGAACAGATTCATCTTCTTCTAAAACTTGTTTTCTTGAAATAATAAGTTTTTGTTTTTCCTTAGAAAATTCAGCAATTACTGCTTTAATTTTTGCACCTTTAGGAAGGTAATGTTTGTAAGCAGTATGTAATTCAGATAAGGATAAAGGCATAAATCCGGGGACACCGTTTACTTCAACTTTATAACCGCCTTTTACGCAATCCGTAATTAAACCCCTAACTCTTTGTTTGGCGTCAAATGCTTCTTTACAACGGGTCCAACCCACGGTTTCTATAGCTTTTTTATGTGATAAGATGCTGTGTCTTTCATCACCGCCCTTTTTAACTAATACTGCTGTAACTGTAGAACCTACTGCAGGAACATCTTTCCCTTCAAAATCACTTAAAGGAATAAGACCTTCCTTTTTACTGCCGACATCAACCAAGACATTATCCTGCGAAACTTGGACAACTGTAACTTCTACAATTTCCTTTTTATTTAATTTATCCTGCATTTCGTCTTGTTGGGCAAACAACTGGTCCATTGTCATCTCATCATTAATTTGGGTTGTTTGTGTTTCTTTTTTTTCAGGGTTTGTCATACTTAGTTTTACCTTTTTTATACTGGATAAAAAAGGCGTATCCTCCATTCATTTTATTTTAACTTAATAATTTGTTGCATTACTTGGTTTGCAATATCTTGAAATTGTTCTTTGGTTTGTTTTTCTTCATGTTTTTCAATCATAAAGGGTTTGCCTATTACAACTTTTAAGTTCCTGGTAAAAGGTAATTTTTCAGTATTAAATACCCTTATAGGAATTACAGGAGCCTGGCAATGCCAAAGCAAGAAACCAACACCTGCTTTTGGTTTAATCGGCTTACCTGTTTTAGAGCGTGTTCCTTCCGGAAAAATAAATAAAGCCTTTCCTTCTTTTATAACTTTAAGGGCTTGTTTGATAGCATGTAAATCGCCACCTTTTCTATACCTATCAACAGGAATAAAGCCAAAACTTTTCAACACCGTTCCAATAATTGGAACATCAACAAGCTCCTTCTTAATTATATATATGGGGTCTCTTCTTAATCCTACAAACCCACCAACAAAAGGGGGATCAAAATTTGATACATGGTTGCACGTTAATATTACCGCCCCTGTTTGAGGAATATTATCAAGACCTATAACCTCAACTTTATAAAAGACACGAAAGTACGTCCTAAATATAAATTTTAGCAAATTAAGAAGCATTTGTCCGGCTTAACTCCAAAACTTTATTTATTACTTCCTCTAAATTGAGAGTAGAAGTATCTATTATAATTGCATCAGCTGCAGGTTTTAAAGGTGCTGTTTTACGGGAAGAATCTCTTTCATCACGCGAAATTATTGATTTTAAAATTTCTTCGTAATTAGCTTTTTGGCCCTTTTCTTTTAATTGTAAAACCCGTCTTTCAGCGCGTGCTTCAGCTGAAGCAATCATATAAAATTTTAAATCCGCATTAGGTGCAATTACTGTACCGATATCACGGCCTTCCATTACAAGCCCGCCTTCAGCAGCCATAGCTTTTTGTTTGTCTGTTATTACTGCGCGGGCTTTTGGAAGTGCTGATGTTATACTTGCTGCACGTGCGACTTCTTCGCTAAGCAAAGCATCACCTAAGAACTGGCCATCAACTAAAACTTTTAAATTGCTATCATCTTCCTTTTCAAAATTCCATATAATACTTTTTGCAATTTTGAAAACAGCTTCTTCATCTTGTAAACTTACACCACTTTTTAAAGCTTTCCAACCCAGACAACGATACATTATGCCTGTACTCAAAAAACCAAGATTATATTTAGAAGCAAGCACTTTCCCTACAGAAGTTTTACCAACCCCTGCAGGGCCGTCAATAGCAATAAGAAGTTTTGTATTTGACATATTATAATTTAAATCCTTCTACCTCAGCCCCTTTGATTAATAGTCTTATTGTTTCAGGGCTTGTTGCAAAAGCTAAGGCATCATCTAATGTGATTTTACCTTGCATGTGTAACCTTGCAAGAGATTGGTCAAATGTGCACATTCCATAATAATCACCGTGTAAAATTGCCTTATGAATTTCATTAATTTTGTTTTCTTCAATGCTGTTTTTGATTTGCCCAGTTGGAATCATGATTTCTAAAGCAGGGATTAATCCACCACCCACTTTAGGTACTAACCTTTGACAAATAACACCCTTTAATAAATCTCCTAATTGGGCCCTGATTTGATTTTGTTGTTCAGCCGGGAAGGATTCTATTATACGCGATATCGTTTGTACGGCATTAATGGTATGCATGGTAGAAAGTACTAAATGCCCCATTTCTGAAGCAAGTATGGCCGCACGGATAACTTCAATATCCCTTAACTCACCTAACATAATAACATCTGGATCTTGACGCATAGCATATCTTAAAGCTGAAGTGTATGATAAAGTATCAGATCCCAGGGATAACTGGCTTACTATAGCTTTTTGTTCCATATGGACAAATTCGATAGGATCTTCTACGGTTAAAATATGGCAAGCTCTGGTACGATTTATTTCATTTATCATGGAAGCCAAAGTAGAAGATTTACCGGAACCGGTCATACCCGTTACCAAAATGATACCCCTTCTGTTTTCAATCATTTTTCTTAAAGTATCACCCGGAAGAGATAAATCTTCAAATGAAGGGATATTTAAAGGAATATGCCTTACAGACATACATATCTTACCTGATTGCCTGTAAATGTTAAACCTAAAACGGCCATGTTCTTTTGCATCTAAAGCGAAGTCTACACTCAAATTCTTTTCAAGAAGTTGTTTATCCTTTTCAGCCATTATTGAGGCGGCTATATTTTTTACTTCATCATTTGTTAAAAAACAATTTTCTATTGCTCGTATTTTGCCTTCTATACGAACAAAAACATTAGAGTTGCCCCTAATATGAAGACCTGTAGCCTTATTATCCACTACGGTTTTTAATAATGTATTTAAACTTACTGCCATTTTACTTAACCTCCTGATTTTGCCGCTTTATGGCGGGTAAATGCTTTCTAAAATCTATAGGAATCCAACGGTTTGATTCTTGTGATTTAATATTTTTTGTCGGTGTTTTATTACCAGATTCTTTAGGGAAATTTGTTGCAATAATTACCACTTTTAGAGAATCTTTATCTAAACTTTCATCATAAGTTTTACCGATTTTAACAAGCGCCATACTGCTTGTATATTGACGTACGGTATTCATAACTTCCCTTTCTTCGCTCATGGCGAGTTCGCCGGAATAATTAAAAGATACAAGTAAACCTTTCGCACCATTAATATTTGTATTTTCAAGAAGAGGGGAAGTCAAAGCCTGTTTTAAAGCGGTTATGTGCCTATCTTTGCCGGATGCTTCACCTATACCTATCAAAGCACATCCGGAATGAAGCATAATGCGTTTCAAATCGTTATAATCGATGTTCATTTCACCAGGTTTTATAATTACTTCGGAAATACCTTTTACTGCTCTAAGAAGAACATCATCCACTTTTCTGTAAGCAGCGGTACTGGCAGTTTTTTTATCTATTATTTCAAAAATACGTTCGTTAGGAATAATTAAAGTACAGTCCGCATATCTCTGTAATTCTTCTATACCTTTTTGTGCTCTGTTAGCTTTTAAATAGCCTTCATAATTAAACGGACGTGTTACCACTGCAACTACCAAAATATTATCTTTATATTTTTCTTTTGCTACTTTAGCTAAAACCGGTGCAACGCCTGTACCCGTTCCGCCGCCCATACCGGCAGTTATAAATAACAAATCTGTATCAGTAATTAAATCTTCAAGTTCAGCAATAGATTCTTCCGCTGCTTTTCTACCGAGTTCCGGGTCTCCACCAACCCCTAAGCCTTTAAGTAAACTGTTACCTACTTGCAAGAGGTAAGGGGCTTTATTCCGTCTTAAATCTTGTGCATCTGTATTTACTGCAATAAAATCTACATCAGCGATACCGGCATCCATCATATGATTTATTGCATTTCCGCCACCGCCGCCGATACCCACACATTTGATTTTTGCTTTTTTACCTTCAAGGCTCTGTAAAGTTCTGAAACTTGCCTCAAATTTGTTATTTTCTGACATATTAACCACCGAATAAATCTGAATTTTTAAAGAAACTCGTTACTTTTTTTAATAGTCCTTTGGAACGGGAATCATTTTTTGATGAACCATCTGCCATTTCTCTTTTCGCCACAAAGTATGCCAAAGAAACTGCCGTCGCATATTTAGGATCTAAAAATTCTTTATCACATTCTACTAAATCTCTTTGAATTGATGAACATACAACCTCTTTGATATTTAAACTTGAACGTGCTTGTTCTTGTATGCCTGGTAAAAGTGAACCGCCCCCTGTTAAAATTGCGGTACTTGCACAATCATAAAAGCCGCTTTCTTGCATTTTTTCTTTTACAGCATCGAAAATATCTTGCACGCGCGGACGGATAATATCAAGTAAATAATCACGGTTTATTTTTGTTTCTTTTTGTCCATAAAGGGGGGATATTGTAATTTCCGTTTCTCCGTTATTATAATCTCCTGGGAAGGCTGTACCGTAATCTATTTTTATTTTTTCTGCTTCTTTATGTGAAATACGCAAAACTTTTGCTATATCGCTTGTAATTAAATCAGAACCCATTTTAATATCGTAAGAACATCTTAAAGCACCGTCTACATAAATGCCGGCTGAGGTATTATCTCTTCCTAAGTCTATTATTAATGCGCCCATTTCCTTTTCTTCTTGTGTTAAAACAGCATCTGCTAAACAAAGTAAACCGTAAAAACGGCCGGTAATATCACATTTTGCGCGGTCAAAAGCCCTGTTTAAATTGTTGAAAGTAGCAGTTAAACCTGTAGTAATGTGGACATCAACATCTATTGAAGTAGCCTCCATACCTTCTGGGTTTTTTACGGGTTGCCTATCAATATAAAACCCTTGCGGGACAGTGCTTAAAATCTCTGAGTTATTTTTTATTGGTATACTTTTTGCGGTTGCGATAGCATGTTCTATATCGTCAACAGTTATTTCTTTATCTACGCGGGCAATATTAAAGGAACCTTTACTTGTAAAACTTTCAATATGTTCTCCGCGCAACGCGATGTATAGGGCATTAATATCTGCTTGTGTTGTTTCTTCTAAATAATTTATGGTTTCAATAATGGTTGTAGTGGTTTCACGGATATCTGTAACAATTCCTCCTTCAAGGCCTTCACAATTAAATTCTTTACCTGCCAATATTTTTATTACATTTTTTTGTTGATCTACAGTTGCGGCTACGGCGGTAATTTTACCCCCGCCGATATCTAATGCCGCTATTAAATTTTGTTTTGCCATTTTACAAATCCTTATAGTCCTGTTTTAAGTAAACTTTACCTTTATTAAAATAAGTAAAATCTACATAATACGGGAGGGTAAAATCTTTTCCCTGTGAAATTTTAAAAATTTCCGTTAAAACGGAAAGTTGTTTTTGTACTTCTTTAAAATCTTTTAATTTTACAGGACCGAATTTTGTATTAAATTCAGCCGTATGATCACTAATATTTACCGAAATATCATTTGTATTTCTTAAAGAAGTCTTACCAATCTCTTTAATAAATTGTACCAATTCTTTGGCCAAGATTTCACTTTCTATTTTAGCATTTAAATAGACATTAAGAAAGCCCCCTTTATTTTTTGGGTCATCATCTTGGAAAATTTGCCCGTCCTCCGTCATATAAAAATTATCTTTAGGGGTATATATTCTGGCAAAAGGTTCAAATTTTTCGGCAACAATTAAAAGTTCTTTTGTAAAAAACTTTCTTGAAACCGTTATATTTTTTGTGTATTTTATGTTTTCTTTTAAGTAACTTTCTAAATTTTTTGCTTCTTTGCTTGAAAATGTAATATCTAAATTTATTTTTTGTTTTTTTATTTCTTCTTCTATTTGTGTTTTAAGGTTTTCAGTCGGTGCGATAATGTTTATTGTTTCGATTTGCCAAGTTAAAGCAGTTGGAAGTTTAATTTTTTCAAGATAAGAATTTCCGTTATTCCATAATAAAAATGCGCCCTCAGCCAAGGCTAAAACCGTCAAAAATATTGCTATTTTTTTGATACGGTTTTTGCGTGCATTGCGCCTGTTTATAGGCCCTTTAAATCTTTTTTTAATCGGTGTATAAGAGTACATTTTACCATCACAAAATGCTGTACTTACATTATATAATATTAAGGCTTTTTTGGGAAATAAAAAAAGGCTTGATAACAAGCCTTAAAATAAAACGCCCCCTAGGAGAATCGAACTCCTCTCACCAGATTGAAAATCTGGTGTCCTAGCCGATAGACGAAGGGGGCATTTTGCGCTCTGTGAGACTTGAACTCACGGCCTCCCGCTTAAAAGGCGGATGCTCTACCACTGAGCTAAGAGCGCTTGAAAAACTAAAATTAAAGAGCAAAAAAATATTGGGTTTAAACCCAACACCTATATTATAACAAATTTTTTAAAAGGTGTCCAGCATTTTGTTTTGGCCGTTTGAAAGCCGGGCGGAAAACCTGAAAAACCTAACACAAATATTATATCAAATTTTTATAGGTTTAGGAAATCACCGTCGTAAGGTGCAAATGTTTTTGTAAAGTAAACACTTGCAGCCACAAGTGCCTCATCACGTTTTTCAAGCGTGTCATAATCATCTGCTTTAAAATGAATTAAGGCCAAAAGTTTTGCTTTTGCTTCCGCTGCTGCTTGCGCTGCTTGTTCCGGTGTTAAATGATGATTACCAATTGGTTTAGAAGGTAAAAACGAACATTCTGTAATCATTAAATCAGCATTTTCCGAAAGTTTTAATAAGTTTTCGCAAGGCCCTGTGTCAAGCGCAAAAGTTAAAATTTTATCTTCTGCAGTTATGCGAAAACCAATAGTTTTTACCGGGTGAACAAGCGGTAAATACTCAAGTTTAAAAGGTAAATTTTTTGCTTTAGAAAGCGGAACTATTTCCGTCGGCATTTTTAAGTCTTTTGGTGCCGGCATATAAGGCAAGCGCATAATATTTTGAAGATCCATTAAAGAAGAATCTTCCACCAAAATTTTCATACCTTGTTTAAATTTAAAAAGCGGTAAAACCTGCAGGCCTTCAATATGGTCCAAATGCAAATGTGTGAGAAGTAAAAATATGGGTTTATCCTCTTTAATTAAATCATATGTCTTATAGAAACCGCCGCCGGCATCAAGGATAATGTAGGCATCTTTTGTTTCTGCCATTACACAGGTGGAGTGGCCTGTGTGAGTATTAAACCAACCGTTAGTTCCCAAAAAAGTTATTTTCATTTTTTACCTCTTGGAGATATTTTACAATATTTGCGAAATGTCTGTTTTTACGTGTTGACATTCCGCGTTATGTGCACAAAAGCGCGAAACGTACTTGCATATTTAAGCCCTTTTTTATTTTTATCTTCCTAGAGTACCGAGATATCGCTTCGCTCCCCATTCTTCTGGGTACACTTCGTCAGATAAAAATAAAAAATCATCTTAAATCTGCTGCGTAGCGCGATACTATTTTCGTGCGCTACGGTTTCATGCACTCAAATTACTAAATAAAAAATCAAAATTTCCTCAAAAAATACTTGCCGGGTTTATGCACACTTTTTAAAATCTCACAAATATTTTGCAAAATTTCTTGTTAAAAAATAAAACCCCAAAGTAGAAACTTTGGAGTTTTATTTTTAAATACTTAATTAACTATTCCCCTAAAATTTCTTTAGGGGTGTTGATAATTGCTTTTCTTAAGAAAGGTTTTTTGATTAATTCTTTCTTTAAAGATTCATCACGGAGTTTGTTCCTGTAATTTATACTTTCAAAAGAATAATGAAACTTTGTATGAATATCATAAGTACCGTTGCAGATTGCGGCGACATCTTCCGCAAAAACGGCTTCTTCGTCAGTTGGAATTACAAAAACTTTTACTTTGGAATCTTCGGCAGAAATTAAACTTTCCGCATTTCTTGTCATGGCTGCAAAATTGCGTTCTTTATCAACTTTTATGCCAAGATATTCAAGCCCTTCCAAAGATTTTTGCCTGTATACCGGCCCGCGTTCACCAACACCTGCGGTAAACACAATAGCATCCAAATTACCGTCTAAAGAAGCTGAATATGCACCGATATATTTTTTAATGCGGTATGCTTCCATTTCAATAGCAAGTTTGCAACGTTCGTCGCCTTTTTCGGCATTGATTTCGACATCGCGCCTATCTTGATATTTACCTGTTATACCTAGAACGCCTGATTTTTTATTTAAAATTTTATACATTTCTGCAGGTGCGATATTTTCGCGTTCCATCATTTGGAAAGCGACTGATGCATCAAAGTCGCCGCAGCGCGTACCCATAACTAAACCTTCAAGCGGTGTTAAACCCATGGAGGTATCAAAAGAAAGACCGTTTTTAACTGCGTTCATGCTTGAACCGTTACCAATATGGCAAATAATTAAATTGCAGTCAAAAGGATCTTTGCCAAGCAAGGCGGCTGCACGTTTTGCATTATACAAATAAGATGTACCATGGGCGCCGTATCTGCGCATTTTATATTTTGTATACCATTCATAAGGAAGTGCATACATATATGAACTTGCCGGCATGGCTTGGTGCCAAGCAGTATCTGCAATAACAACGTGCTTAATATTTGGCATTACGGAAATTGCGGCTTCCATACCCATAACATTTGCCGGGTTATGTAAAGGTGCAAGTTGTGCAATTTCTTTTAAATAGGCAATAATTTCCGGTGTAATAATTTCAGATTTTGCAAGTTTACCGCCGTGAACCACGCGGTGGCCGACTGCGCTGATAACTGACATATCTTTAATAACACCGATTTTCGGGTCAGTCAAAGAACTTAAAACCTTTTCAATACCCACTTTAAAGTCAGGGCAATTGAAGGTGACTTCATATTTTTCTTTACCGGGGGCTTCTTGTGTCATTTGCGCATCACTGTAGCCGACGCGTTCAATAAGCCCGACGGCTATATTCATTTTTTGGTCCCAATCAAAAAGATTGTATTTGATGGAAGAACTTCCACAATTTAAGGATAGGATAATCATTTTAAATCTCCGTATTTAAGATATATATATTTTACAATATTTGGCGAAAGGTATGTTTCGCCTCTTTATTTCTTTGCTAGCGGCGTCTTTTGGGCTAATTTAAATTTTTCCTTTCCTAGAATACCGAAAATCGCTTCGCTCCTATACTTCTGGGTATTCGTCGTCAAGGAAAAAATTTAAATTATCTCCAAAATACTTGCTAGGTTGTTGCATTCGGTTTGGCTTTATTATATAAAGATAGTTCCTCTAATTCCCCGCCCCTTTGTTTACAAAGGTGGAGGGGTTAGGGGTGGGGTTATAAAATTTCCTATTATTACTAAAAAATGATATACTAAATTAATAGGGGTTAAAAACCTTAGAAAAATTTGAACGTTTTTGGACTCCCAAATGGGAAGAGTTTTTGAGAAATCAAAAACATCTACCACGCCAAAAACAGTCGTTTAAAACATAAAATATAAGGCAAATATAATCCTTCTGTTTTGTGTTTATGTTTCTTGCTGTGTATATCACGGCAAGAACTATGGCTGTGTGTTTGGGTCTGTGGTAGATCTCAAATACTCAGCCGTTATTTATTGGCTGAATTTAAGGATAGTTTATGACAAAAGATATTAAAGAAAGAATAAAAGAATTCAGCGAAATTATAAAGAAGTATCCCGATGTAAAAGAACTTTACAAAGAAAGGGCCAAATTATATGGAGAAATTAAAGAATATAAAAAAGCATTTGAAGATTTTAAAAAAGCATACTTTGGGTATTATGCCTTGGAAAATGTAATAACAGTATGTGAAAAAGCCGGCCTAATTAAAGAGGCAGAAAGGCTTTATACTAAAGCAATAAATGCAGATAAAAATAATATTGACAGTTATATAAGAAGAATTTATTTTTATATGCGTAATGGAGAAATAGAAAAAGCAATTACAGATTGCAATACTGTATTAAATATTTCCCCAACAAATGAAACTGTTTTAATACTTCACAAAATACTAACCAAAAACAAATAAAACCAAACCGGGTACGCATATCCGGCAAGTATTTTTGAGGGAATTTTGATTTTCTCTGCGACGAAGAGTACTGCGAAGAACGTGGAGCGAAGCGACATCTCGGTACTTTAGGAGCAGAAAAATCAAAATTTACCAAAAAGAATTAACCGGCACAAAATGTAAATTGCATATTTCCTATTTTATATACAGAACGGAAATGCGTAAAATAAAGTATAATATAAATATGAAACTAAGTAACACAGCAACCATAATAGGTGATTCACCTACACTTAAATTAAATGCAAAAGTTGCAGCATTAAGGAAAGAAGGCAAACCAATTGTCCATTTAGGCGGTGGCGAACCGGAATTTCCTGCACCTATTTCCGCAGTTGAGGCTTTAGTCAAAAAAGCACAAAGCCGCAAAATTAAATATTCGCCTGCATCAGGTACGCCGGAACTTAAAAAGGCCGTTTGCAAATTTACCAAAGATGTTTATGGTATAGATGTAGAAAATAAAAATGTAATTATTTCAGTAGGTGCAAAACAGGCAATTTATGATTTTTTACTTTGTACGGTTAACCAAGGTGATGAAGTAATATATCCCGTTCCATATTGGGTAAGTTACCCGGAAATGATTAAACTTGTGGGTGGCGTTCCTGTTGAAGTTCGCCCTACACAAGGCCTTCAAATTACTTTGGAAGACTTGCTTAAAAAAGTCACTTCAAAAACCAAAGCAATTATGCTTAATACTCCAAATAATCCTAGCGGTTTAATGTACCCTAAAGCTTTTATTAAAGGTGTTGTTGAATTTTGCGAACAAAAAAATATTTGGCTTTTAACAGACGACATTTACAACCGCCTTGTTTTTGGTGATAATAAATATGTCAGCCCGTTTAAATATGCCAAAAATCCGCAAAATATTTTGGCTGTTAACGGTGTATCAAAAGTATACGGTTTAACGGGGCTTCGTATAGGCTGGGGTGTTTCATACAATACAGATTTAATTGCCGCCATGGGTCGTATGCAAGCACAAACAACTTCTTGCAACAGTTCTCTTTGCGAGGCCGGTGCTTTAGGTGCTTTGGAAGGTGATCAAGGTGTTATTGAAGAACTCCGCAAAAATTTAGAACATAACAGAAATGTTTTGCTTGGGGAACTTGCAAAAATTAAAGATATTGAAGTTATTACCCCGCAAGGAACTTTTTATTCCTTTGTAAATATTTCAAAATACAACAAAAGTTCAATGGCTTTTGCCGAATTTTTGCTTGATAAAGTTTTATTATCTGTAGTACCGGGTGCAAATTTTGGGGTGGACGGCTATGTCCGCATCAGCTATTGCGCCAGCGAAGAAAATATTCGTGAAGGTTTAAGGCGCTTAATCTGGGCTCTAGATAAGAATGCCACTGATCCTATAAAGATCGGTGATAAATTAGTTAAAAAGGATTGGTAAGTATGAAAAAGATTAATGCATGTGCTTATGAAAGCAAATATGGTTTAGATAATATCGGTGTCAAAACAAATAAAACCGTATATTGGAACTTAACTACCGAAGAATTATATGAAATGGCCATCGCTAAAGGCGAAGGCAATATAACCTGCGGCGGTGCATTTTGTACGGAAACAGGCAAATTAACAGGCCGCGCACCTAATGACAGATTTTTTGTTAAAACCACGGAAGTCGCAGATAAAATTTGGTGGAACAAAGGTAATAAACCAATAGAAGAAAAATATTTTGATATTCTTTTTGAAAAAGCCAAAAAGTATATGGAAAATATTGACCTTTTCGTGCGTGATGCTTACGTGGGTTCTGCAGAAGCATCCAGAATGCCAATCCGTGTAATTTCAGAATACGCATGGCACAATATTTTTGCACGCAATATGTTTATTCAACCTAAACCGGAAGAAAGGCAAAATATCATCCCGCAATTTACCGTTGTATTTTTACCTAATTTGAAAGCTGATCCGGCTACTGACGGTACTGAAAGTGAAACAGCAATATTAATTAACTTCAACAAAAAGATTGTTTTAATTGCCGGTTCTGCTTATGCAGGTGAAAGCAAAAAAGCAATTTTTACCGTCATGAACTATATGCTCCCGCAAAGGGGTATTATGACAATGCACTGTTCAGCTAACGTCGGTAAAAATAATGACAGTGCTTTGTTTTTCGGTCTTTCCGGTACAGGTAAAACCACATTATCTGCTGATGTAAACCGCGGCCTTATCGGCGACGATGAACACGGCTGGGATGATGACGGTGTATTCAATTTTGAAGGCGGATGCTATGCAAAAGTTATTAAACTTTCCGCAGAAGCAGAGCCACAAATTTATGCAACTACGCACCGCTTTGGTACTATCTTGGAAAATGTTGTATTTGATGAAAACACCCGTTGTTTAGACCTTGACAGTGCCGCTTTAACAGAAAATACCCGCGCTTCTTACCCGCTTACTTTTATTGACAACGCAGTTCCTTCAGAACGCGGCCCACACCCGAAGAACATCATCTTCCTTACCTATGATGCCTTTGGTGTATTACCCCCGATTTCAAAACTTTCAAAAGAACAGGCAATGTACCACTTTATCAGCGGTTATACCGCAAAAGTGGCAGGAACGGAAAAAGGCATAAAAGAACCGCAAACAACCTTCAGCACATGCTTCGGCGGGCCTTTTATGGCGTTACACCCTTCCAAATATGCTGAACTTTTAAAGCAAAAAATTGAAAAACATAACGCAAACTGCTGGCTTGTTAACACAGGCTTAGTAGGGGGCCCCTATGGTATTGGTAAACGCATAAGTATTAAATATACCCGTGCGCTTTTAAATGCTGCCTTAGACGGTAAACTGGCAAAAGTTAATTTTGTAAAAGATGCAGTGTTCGGTTTTGAAATTCCTTGCGAATGCGAAGGCGTTCCTTCAGAGATTTTACAACCGGCAAACATCTGGCCGAATAAGGATGAGTATTACAAAAAATACCAGGAACTTGCAGCGGCTTTCGTCAAGAACTTTGAAAAGTTTAAAGACGGTTGCTCTCAAGAGATTTTAAGTGCTGCACCTAAACTTGCAGAACTTGTTAAATAATATAGTACAATATAAGAAAATAAAAACAAAGGAGAATTATTATGGCAAAAGCAAATGCAAAATTTATGAACCCGCTCACACCGAGCGCTGAACTCGCAAAGGTAGTTGGCTGCAACCCATTACCGAGAACCGAAGTCGTCAAAAAACTTTGGGCTTATATCAAAACAAACAATTTACAAGATACAAACAATAAACGCATGATTAATGCAGATGAAACCTTGAAATGCATTTTCGGTAAAAATCAAGTTAATATGTTTGAAATGACAAAAATTGTCAGCTCACATCT
>JAZRHA010000017.1:0-36707 GCA_045644515.1 Elusimicrobiaceae bacterium
CCAAGCGGTCTTAGGAAGACAAGGCATATTATCAACTCCTTGGCTCACAGAACGACATGGCTACGATCCGACTTTCCGCTCCACGTTCTTCGCGGTACTCTTCGTCGCAGAGAAAATCAAAAATCATCTTAAATCTGCTGCGCAGCGCGAAAACACGCACGCGCGCTACGGTTCTGTACTCAAAAATACTTCCTTTTACTCCTCTCCCCTTTGTTTACAAAGGTGGAGAGGTTGGGAGTGGGGTTGTAAAATCAAAATTTACCAAAAAGAATTAGCCAGCAAAAAACTAAAGTTCCAAATTTCCTATTAAAATGCTATCATTGTAGTGTATGGACACAAATATAGATTCGGTAAATGAATATTTCAAAGAAATAGGCACCCTCGTCAAACAAATTGACAGGGAAAAAGAGGCTGCCCTTTGGAAACAGTATAAAAAGGGGGACCTTTCCGCGCGTGATGAATTATTTAAATTACATTTACGCCTTGTTATACCTACAGCCCGCCGTTTTTTGCGCCCCGGCTGTGATTTGATGGACCTTGTGGAAGAAGGCAACCTGGGCTTACTCCAGGCAATAGAAAAATTTAATTATAAATTGGGTTACCGCTTTTCCACTTATGCAATACATTGGATAGAGCAATTTATCCGCCGTTCTGTTGAAGAACAGGCAACAAATATTAAAATTCCGCAACATGCTTGGGAAAATTTAAGGATATGGAGCAAGGCTTTAGAAAAATTAAAATCAAAACTTAACCGCGAGCCCACATTAAATGAAATTGCCCATGAACTTGATATAACAGCAAAACAGGTGGTATCCATTTTAAATACTTTAAATGCTGCCTATGGCATGGATTCTTTATCTAATTTAGTGCAAAGTGATGAAGACAGCCTAACTTTAGAGGAAACATTAAGCGACGAAAGTGAAGGCAACCCGGATAATTTATTGCTTGTGCAATCTTCACAAGAAGAAATTAAAAAAATCTTGGAAGATTTACCGAAACGCGACAGGGAAATTTTACTTATGCGCTACGGCCTTGCGGCAGACAGCCCTGATACTTTAGCAGATATAGCAGATAAATTAAAAATTTCCAGGGAACGCGTCAGGCAAATTGAAGAACGCGCTATACGTAAAGTACGCCAAAAAGCGATAGAACTTGGTTTAATTGATGAAGAGAAAAAACAAAATCAAGCCATTAATTTCCATACCGGCACTAGAATAAAACAAGATACAGATATTTTAGGTAATGAAATTGCAAGAAGCCCGCTTGCCAAATTAATCAAGAAGGCAAAAAAACTTGCAAAAGATGTCATGTCAAAAAAGATTTCAAAAAATACCAAAACAAAAAAGAAAAATAAAAAAAGTAAGAGGTAGATATGTCTAAACAAGAAGAAGTTTTAAATATTATACGCGCAATACCGGATTATCCGAAACAAGGTATAATTTTCCGCGATATTACACCTTTGCTCGGGCATGCGGAACTTTTCAAATATGTAATTGATGAACTTGCAGACCTTTGCAAAGACCAAGGTATAACAAAAATTGTGGGTATTGAATCCCGCGGTTTTATTTTCGGTGCACCTTTGGCTTATGCTTTGGGTATCGGCTTTGTACCAATACGCAAAAAAGGGAAATTACCTTACAAGAAAATTGCCGCAAGTTTTACACTTGAATACGGTACCGATATCGTTGAAATGCATGAAGACGCTTTAACCAAAGATGATAAAGTTATTTTAATTGATGACCTTCTTGCCACCGGCGGAACAACACGCGCGGGGCTTGAACTTATAAACAAACTCGGTGCAAAAACCGCTTTTTGCTTATATGTAATTGAGCTTACTGCCCTGCAAGGCGGAAAAACTTTAAATGTCCCGTATAAGAGTTTAATTAAGTATTAATTTCACGGCTGTATTTGGAAGTCTCAAACATCCCTGCATTTAATTTTCGCGCGGGGATGTTCATTTATATGTATATAATATTTTAGACGTTAACACTTGTTAAAGTTTATGCAAATCCGAAAGCGGGCTTTACTTTTTGCATAAATTTAGTTATACTTAATATATGAGATACATAAACAGAACTATTGAAAAAACTTTATTAAAAGCAGTAAAACAATTCCCCGCGCTTGTGCTTACAGGGCCGCGGCAGACGGGGAAATCTACTTTGTTAAAAAAACTTTTCCCAAAGTACAATTATATTACATTAGATGATGTAAATGTCAGAACGCTTGCAAAACAAGACCCTGCTTTATTTATTTCCACTTTAAAAACGCCGCTCATTTTGGATGAAATTCAGTATTTACCGGAACTATTAAGTTACATTAAAATACATATTGATAAAGAAAGAGTAAACGGACGGTTTTTATTAACAGGCTCACAAATGTTTAATGTTATGCAGGGGATGAGCGAAACCCTGGCAGGAAGGGTTGCCCTTTTTGAATTATTGCCTTTATCATTTAATGAATTAGGCAAAATACCCAAAACCCCTATGGCTTGCTATAAGCAAATGCTTAAAGGGTTTTACCCAGTACCAAATACGCAGGAAACAGATTTACAGATGTATTACGGCAGTTATTTATCAACTTATGTTGAAAGGGATGTACGCCAAATTAAAAATATCCAGGATATTGCATCTTTCCAGCGTTTTTTATCTTTGCTTGCAGGCCGTGTGGGAAATTTGCTTAATGTACAAAATTTAGCAAATGACTGCGGGCTTTCCGTTCCTACTGTAAAAAATTGGTTATCTATTTTGGAAGCAAGCCGTATAATTTATTTACTAAAACCATATTATAAAAATATAGGTAAACGGTTAATTAAAACACCGAAACTTTATTTTACCGATACCGGTTTGCTTACTTATTTACTGCGCTATAAAACGGCGGAAACTTTACTTTCAGGCCCCATGGCCGGTGCTGTTTTTGAAAATATGATTATCATGGAAGTGTTAAAAGAAATTTTATATACACGCAGCGGTTATGAACTTTATTTTTACCGGGACAGTAATAAAATTGAAGCAGATTTAATTGTTGATAAAAATGAAAAGTTTGATTTATACGAAATTAAGGCCTCGCAAACAATACAGCCCTCTTTTGCAAGAAATTTGGAATTGATAAATATCAAACCGTCCGTCAAAAAAGTTCTTACTTTAACTTCAAATATTTTATCTTTAAAAGAAAATATTACTGCAGAACCCTGGTGGACTGTTTGTAACGGGAAGTAAAATCCCCTCAAAACACTTGCCAAATGCCGCGTTTTGGGGGAAGGTTTCATTTCATAAATATATAGTATAATATTGGTATCAAGTAAAAATGGTATAGGAGATAAGTATGAGCAGAAAAATATTGAAAGTTTTGATTTCTTTGTTATTCTTAGCGGTTGCCGCCGTGGCTGCTGTTTTGGGTATAAAAAATTTTTTCCCGGGATCTACCCAACAAAGAAACCCAAATAGTATAATTCCGGCGCGTAAAACACCTGCCTTTAAAAAAGATAAACAAGAACAAGAAAAAAATAATGAAGAACCTAGGCCGGTATATAGGCAAATTCCTGAGGATATGACGGATAAATATGGTGTTGCACCTGTTAATAATTTGTCCGTAGAACAACAAAAACAGATAGAAAGAGAAATAAAAATGAGAGAGCAATACGTCACTAAATACGGCGTTGCCCCAGTTCAAAGACCGCCCCGAGATATGAGTTTAAAATACGGTGTTTCACCTGTCCAAAGAGAAAAATTGCTGGAAAAAGCAAAAGAGATAAGAGAACAAAACGTAAGCAAATACGGTGTTGCCCCTGTAAACGGATCCACTTGGCAGTATGAGGATAAAAATATAAAAAACTAAATGCCAATACTTCCTAAAAAATTATATAGCGTTGTGTGGGAGTTAACTTTAAGATGTAATGCACATTGCCAGCATTGCGGGTCTTCCGCCGGAAAAACTAGGGAAAATGAGTTAACTTTGGAAGAAAATCTCCGCGTTTGCGACCAACTTATAGAATTAAAATGCGAAAGAATTAACCTAATGGGCGGTGAATTATTCTTAAACCCACATTGGAAAACAATAGCGGAATACCTCTCAAAAAACGGTGTTTCGGTTTCAATTATCACTAACGGAATTTTGCTGAATCAAGAAAACCTTGATTTCCTTAAAAAAATAAATACCGAAACTATCGGCTTAAGCATTGACGGCGGTTTGGCAAAAACACACGACGATGTCCGCCAAGTCCCTGGGCTTTTTGATAAAATTTTTAAAAATATGCCAAGTATTGTAAAGGCCGGTATACCTGTTGTGGCAATAACCACCTTAACAAAAAAGAATATTTTGGAATTAAATATTTTAAAGAAAAAACTTTTAGACGCAGGTTTTAGGGGTTGGCAATTCCAGATGGCGGTGCCTTACGGCAGAATGGCAGAAAAGTTTTTGTTAAGTAAAGAAGAATATTATATTGCAGGGCTTTTCGGTGCTAAAAACAAATTGGCTATTTCGCAAAGCAAATTTCAAATAAGTTGTATGCACGATTTCGGCTATTATTCAAAAGTAATTCCGATAAGGCAAAAGCTTTTTTCTTGGAGAGGTTGCCCCGCCGGCAAAACGGGCCTCGGCATCCGCAGCGACGGCAAAATACACGGCTGCCTATCTATGCAAAATGATAAATTTGCAGAAAGGGATGTAAGAAAAGAAACCTTAAAAGAAATTTTTTACTCCAAAAATTTTTGCACCTGGAACAAACGTTTTAACAAATACAAAAAACTTGGTGGCTTTTGTAAAGAGTGTGAGTACGGCCTGATATGTTTAGGTGGGTGTTCCGACACCGCACATTCCGTAACCGGAAATGTAGGCGATAATCCTTTTTGTTACCATGCAATAGAAGTTGCCTATAAAAACCTAAAACCCAAAAACGATTTTGAAACGATATTTAAAAGCATTACCCAAGGCAAATTGGCGGACGACGGTAAATTTTACCTTAGTACAAAGGAAGAACTGACTTCAGCTTTAATTGACAAGTTAAACATATCCGCCCAACAAAAACAACTTCTAAAGTTAGTGACGGATTAGTTTGTAGATATATGCAATTTAAAAACCCCTGCACAAAGTGTAGGGGTTTTCAAATGGCGGAGTCAACGGGATTTGAACCCGCGGTCTCTGCCTTGACAGGGCAGCGTGTTAACCAGGCTACACCATGACTCCAATCTGTATTAATATTATATCTTATTTCTTTCTGTAACGCAATATTTGGTAAAATATATATGTATGGACAATCCAGACTTTCTAAGTCCGCTTGATACGCGCTACCGAAGCGCCCTTCTGCCGCTTTCAAAATGTTGCGGACAGAATTGTTTAATAAAAAATCGTGTTAAAGTCGAAACGGAATATTTTATTTTACTCTCTACACTTGGTTTACCGAACTTCAAATTAAATAAACAGGAAGCTAATTATGTCCGCGCTTTGCAAAATTTAAACGCGCAAGATTTTGCCATCATAAACACTATTGAAAACACCGGTTATAAAAATATACCGGCAACGCGGCACGATGTAAAAGCAATAGAATATTTTTTAAAAACTAAATTCCAGGCACACAAAACTTTAAAAAATAAAACCGCGTGGTTACACTTTGCAATAACTTCTGAGGATACAAATTCCCCCTCACATGCTTTAATTTTGGCAGACGGTTTACAAAATGTTTTGATACCGGCTTTAGAAAATTTACTCAAAGATCTAAAAATTTTAGCACGTAAAGAAGTCAATAGCCCCATGCTTGCAAGAACACACGGCCAAGCAGCAGTACCGACTACGTTTGGCAAGGAAGTTGCCGTTTTCGCTGCACGCCTGCAAAAACAAATTGCGACTTTAAAAACTTTAAAACCCACTTGCAAATTTAGCGGTGCGGTAGGTAATTTTAATGCGCATTACGGTGTTTTCCCAAATATAAATTGGCAAAAAGTTGCACAAAATTTAATCAAAAGATTAAACGAAGGGCGCAAAATAAAAATTGAACTTTCCCCCATCACTACACAAATTGATAATTATGACAGTTTCGCCGAAATTTTTGATAACCTTGCGCGCATAAATAATATTTTGCTGGATTTATCCCAAGATTTTTGGCGCTATATTAGCGACGGTTGGCTTAAGCAACAAATTGTTAAAGGGGAAATCGGCTCATCAACCATGCCGCAAAAAGTTAACCCTATTTTCTTTGAAAATGCCGAAGGTAATTTGGGTTTGGCAAATGCGATACTAAAATTTTTAAGCGCCAAATTACCTGTAAGCCGACTGCAACGCGACCTTTCAGGCTCAACGGTAATACGCAATATTCCTGTTGCATTGGCGCACAGTTTGCTTGCCTATCAAAATTTAACAGAAGGTTTAAACCGCATTGTTTTTGACCGTGAAAAAGCACTTGATACACTTAAACAAAACCCGCAAATAATTGCGGAATATTTTCAAACTTTACTTCGGGCAAACGGTGTAAGCAATGCTTATGAAATTATTAAAGATTTAACAAGAACTTATAAATTTAATGATAAAGATTTAAACAAATTTTTAGCAAAACAAAAATTAAATAGTAACTTAAAAAATAAAATTAAACAAGCAAAAGCGGAAAACTATTTAGGTATTTCCCCTTTGCTTGCTAAGGAGATAAAATGATTGATATAGTTTGCGGCGGCCAAGCCGGCGACGAAGGCAAAGGTAAAATTGCGGCCTATTTATCCTATAAAGGCAATTACTCATATTGTGTACGTGTGGGAGGCCCAAATGCCGGGCATACCGTTGAACAAGACGGTAAAAAATACACTTTAAAAAATATTCCCTCAGGTTTTTTAAACCCTAACACCAAACTGGTTTTGGGTGCAGGCGCTTACACAAAAACCGATTGGCTTTTAAAAGAAGTTGAAGTTACTAATACCAAAGACCGCTTACTTATTGACCCATACGCCGTTTTGATTACCGATGAAGAAACCAAAGCCGAACAAGATGCCGCACATTTTATGAAACATATCGGCAGTGTGGGAACAGGCCTTGGACAAGCAGTAAAAAACCGTATTGAAAGACGCCAAGTTAAATTCGCAAAAGATGAACCGCTTTTAAAGGATTTTATTTGTGAAGTACCCGAACTTTTAAACAAAGCCTTAGACAAAGGCGAACATATTTTGCTTGAAGGCACACAAGGTATAAAACTTTCTTTACTACATGGGGAATATCCGTTTGTTACATCACGTGATACAACTGCATCTACTTTCCTCGGCGAAGCAGGACTTGGGCCAAAAAGTGTACGTGATGTTTATGTGGTGTTTAAACCTTACATTACACGCGTTGGGCCGGGCCCGCTTGAAAAAGAAATTTTTAATGAATCTGACCTTGAAATTTATCATACAAAAGGGCGCGAAATAGGCTCAGTAAGCAAAAGGCTCCGCCGCGTAGGTGCTTTTGAAAAGCGCAGCGCAGCACGTGCTATTATGATAAATAATGCCACCAAAATTGCAATTACACATATTGATATGTTTGAAGGCAATAATGCAGTAAAAAAATACGAGGACTTTACTGCCGAGGCCAAACAATTTTTGGAAAGCATTAAAGAACTTTCGAAGGAAATTTATCCGCACCCGGCACTCAGCATAATTTCCACCGGTGCCGATATGGAAGACACTTTGGTTTTAAAGTAAAAGGAGAGTATATGGCAAATTACACAACAACAAAATATATCCCCAGCGGTTTTATTTTGGGGAAAGTATTGGCGGCAATATTTGTTTTATTACTAATTGTAATTGCTATGGGTAGCTATTTTACCGTTGATGCTGGGCAATCCGCAATCAAGTTGCGCTTCGGTAAAATTATGGGTTCTTATGAGGAAGGCTTGCACTTTAAAATACCTTTTATTGATACCATTGAAAAGTTTTCCACCCGTGTCAATAAAGATACTATTGATACAGAAGCATTCTCCCGCGATTTGCAGACAATCAAAGTCGGCCTTGCAGTAAACCACAGAATTCTGCCTGAAACAGTTGTTTCTATTTACCGTAACCTTGGCAGAAACTATGTGCAAACCGTTTTGACGCCGATGGTGGAAGAATGGATTAAAGCCATTGTTTCAAAATATTCTGCTGAAAGTTTGATTTCAAACCGCGTTGAAGTAGCACGCGAACTTGATACCATCTTAAAAGAAAAAATGCAGGAAAAACAAGTAATAGTTTCAGATATCGCTATTGTTAATTTTGATTTTTCCCCGCAATTTTTGAAAGCGGTAGAAGATAAACAAATCGCCGAACAAGAAGCAAAACGCGCTACAAATTTAGTTGAAAAAGTTAAAAAAGAAGCAGAACAACAAGTTTTGAAAGCCAAAGCCGAAGCGGAAAGTTTAAAACTTCAAAGGCAGGTTATTACGCCGGAACTTTTAAAACTTAAAACTATTGAAAAATGGAACGGTCAATTACCTACCTATAACGGCGGAGAATTGCCTTTCATAATGGTTAAATAAACTTTTAACTGTATAAAATATCCCCCGAAAAAACGGGGGATATTTTTTTATTTAAATTATTGCGTATTATCCGCGGCCGATTTTTTTGGAAATTTCTGCCATGGTTAGGTCAAGCATCGTAGGTCTGCCATGCGGGCAATGCAAAGCATCTTTACAGCTTTTTAAATTCTCAAGCAAAGCCTCTGCTTCTGTTTGTGTTAAAGGCTCGCCTGCTTTTACTGCTTTTTTACATGCTTTAGTTGCAATAAATTTATGCCTAAATTCATTATCTGCTTTAAGTGGATTTCCGGCAGTTTCGGCAAATGATAAAATAAACTCCTTAATCTCACGCTCCCCCATTTTTAAGAGGGCAGGTGTAGAACTTACAAGCAATACAGTACCGGAAAATTTAGAAACTTCAAAGCCTGTTTCCTTCAAAAAACTTTCCCAATTCAAAACCGTTTCAAGTTTGCTTGCGGGCAAATCAATATTTAACGGAAACATCAGAGGTTGGCGCGCCACTTCGCCTTTTGAGATAAGTTCACAAAATTCCTCAAAATAAATACGTTCCTGGGCGGCATGTTGGTCAATAATCAGCAAGCCGTCACTACCTTCAAAAAGCAAATAACTGTTATGCAGTTGCCCCAAATATCTGTAAGGCCCATGCCACCAAGAGGGCTGATTTTCATTTGGGGCTGCAGGTATTTCCTCGGTATTTTCTTGCTTTTTAGGTTCATCGAAACTATACAATACAGGGTCTTCATGCTCAAAAGTTTTAAGATCCGGCACCGGGGAAGTTTTAAGCAAAGTTGATAATTCCGCCGCTATATTTAAATTGGGTTTCTTTTCCGTGCTTTGCAAAACAGGTTCCGCTTTAGGTGCTTGCATAACACTGGGTTTTGACAAAGTAATTTCTGCCCTATCTTGTGTAGCCAAAAGTTTTTTGGAAATTGTTTTATACAAGAAATTAAAAATATCATTTTCAAAAGCAAATTTAACTTCGCGTTTTTGTGGATGGATATTGACATCAAAATCTGCCGGATTTAAAGTTAAATAAATTATTGCACACGGATATTTGTTTTGCGCTCTAAAAGGCTGATATGCTTTAAATAAAGCCTGTTGTAAAACCTTGCAGGTAACAGGGCGTTTATTAATAAAAAAGTATTGCAAATTCCTGCTAGCACAAAGTTTATGTGCCGGGGAAATGAGCGCTTTAAAACCAAAATTTTTATCTTCTAAATAAAGTAAATCTTTTGCTGTTTCCTTACCGATAATTTGATTTACCCTTTGGCGGATGCCGTCCTCCGTATCTTGCACATTAGGCAAATTATAAACCAAAGTATTATCGGTTTTAATTTTAAACGCGACATTTAAGTTCGCAAGGGCGGCTTCTTCCGCGACAGTTAAAAGGTGGCTGCGTTCAACGGAATCAGACTTTAAAAACTTAAGACGTGCCGGGGTATTATAAAATAAATTTTCTACTTCTACCGTTGTGCCTTTAATTTCAGGTGCGGCAGTTTGTTGTAAAATTTTGCCGCCTTCCGCTTTAATTTGTGCACCTTTAGAGCCTTCTTGAAAACTTGTTAAAGTAAGTTTACTAACAGCAGCTATTGAAAATAAGGCTTCCCCCCTAAAACCGAAGGTGTGCAAAGTGTTTAAATCATCAAATTTTGAAATTTTGCTTGTTGAGTGCCTAAGCAAAGCGGTTTTTAAATCTTCTTCCTTTATGCCGATGCCGTTATCATTTACGCGTATTAATTTTTTACCGGCATTAACAATATCAATGTTTATCGCATTTGCCCCGGCGTCTATAGAATTTTCAAGCAATTCTTTAAGTACACCTGCCGGGCGTTCAATAACCTCGCCGGCGGCGATTTTGCTTGATGTTAAAAAATCTAAAACTTTAATATCATTCATCTATTCTTTTCTTCCAATTTTCAATTAAAGATAAGGCCTGAAGCGGTGTAATTTCATCAGTACGCACCATTTTAATTTCTTCCAAAATGGGGCTTGAAAATAAGTCGGTGGAATTTTTTTCTTTTTCAACAATACCGAAATTTTCCCTTCCGCCTAAATCTTTTAAAATTTTACGCGCGCGCAAAATGCAACTTTGCGGAAGGCCGGCAATTTCCGCAACATGTATACCGTAAGATTTATCCGCCGCACCGGGTTTAACTTCAAATAAGAAATTAAGTTTAATTTCGCCGTCTGTGGTTTTAAATTCTTCCGCGCGGACATGGAAATTCTTAATTTTTGCATATTTTCTTTCAAGTTCAGTAAGTTCAAAATAATGCGTTGCAAATAAAACTTTGGGGCCTTGCCCTTGGCTTTTATGCAAATATTCGGTTATAGCCCAAGCAATAGAAATACCATCAAAAGTTGATGTTCCGCGGCCCACTTCATCTAGCAATACCAAAGTTTTAGGTGTTGCACTTGCCAAAATATTTGCGGCTTCACGCATTTCAACCATAAATGTTGAATCCCCGCGGCTTAAAGCATCTTGTGCGCCTATTCTAGTTAAAATTTTATCGGTTATAGGTATTTGTGCTTCAAGTGCCGGCACAAAACTGCCCATTTGCGCCATTAAAACAATCAAAGCTGTTTGTTTTAAATAAACACTTTTACCACCCATATTGGGGCCTGTTATTAAAATAATTTGCGGCCCGTCACCGCCAATAAATAAATTATTGGGAACGAAACTGCCTGCCGGTATAACTTGTTCAACAAGCGGATGGCGGCCCTTTTCAATAACTAGGCTTTCATTACTATCAACTATTTTAGGGCAAGTATAATTACCGTTCCTTGCTGCAACTGCTAAGGAATAAAAACAGTCCATTTCCGCAATACTTGCGGCTACTTCTTTTAAAAGAGCGGAATTTGCAAAAAGGTATTTTCTTATTTCATCAAAAATGGCACTTTCAAGCCTCAAAGATTTTTCTTCGGCTGATAATATTTGGCCTTCAAGCTGTTTTAATTCTTCGGTTATAAAACGTTCGGCATTGGTTAAAGTTTGCTTGCGTGTATAGGTTAAAGGTACTTTTTGAAGATGTGTTTTGGTAACCTCAATATAATAACCGAAAAGTGAATTAAAGCCGATTTTCAGGGATGGTATACCTGTTTTTTCCCTCTCACGGTTTGCAATTTGTTCAAGAACCGCAGAGGAATTTTGTTTTAAATCACGAAGTTTATCAAGTTCCGCATTATAACCGGCACGGATAATGCCGCCCTCACTCATCCTAATAGGCGGTGCTTCATTAATAGCAGTAAAAAGCAAGGCGGAAATTTCTTTAAGTTTAACTAAATTATATAAAAATACCTGCTTAAACTTGGGCATCAAATCAGGGTATTTTTTAAACCAATTTTCAAAAGCAAGCAAATTAAAAAGCGCCTTCCTTAAACCGGCCGCTTCACGCGGAGTTAATGAGGAATTTACAACACGCGTCATAATACGCTGGATGTCGCAAATTTCCCGTAAAATTAAACCAAGGCCGTTTTGTGCCTGTTCGTTTTGTAATAAAGAAGATATAGCACTTTGCCTAAATAAAATTTCTTCTTTATCAAGTAATGGGTGCAAAAGCCACTCTTTAAGCAAACGCGCACCCATTGGGGTTAAAGTATAATCTAAAAGCCCCCATAGAGTGTTTTTCCTGTTTCCGCTTTTGCTGCGGACAAGTTCCAAAGTTTCCACCGCGCTTGCATCAAGTTGCATATAAGAAGTTGTTTTACGGTAAACGGGAACGAAATATTCTTTAAAACTTTTATCTGATTGCTCTGCATACTTTAAAGCCCCTAAAGCGGCTTTCAAAGCAAGCGGTGTTTCTTCAAAAACAGAGGGCCAGGAGTCAGGCATTTTAAGCCCTTCAATATTGGGTATAGAAGAAAATGTTACGCCTTCCGGCAATAATAATTTGCTTTGCAAAGTGCCTAAATCTTGTTTTGATAAAATTATTTCACTGGGATTAACGCTTGCAAGCAAAGAAGAAAGATCAATTAAAGAAGGATCCTTTTCCCCTTGCGTGAGCCAAAATTCCCCGGTAGAAAATTCAAGGCATGCCGCCCCCCAAGATTTATTTGATAAAATCAAAGATACCAAGAAATTTGGGTTTTTAGCCTCTAAAATTGTATCTTCTAGTACCGTACCAGGGGTAATAAAACGCACTATTTTGCGTTCAAAAAGTTTGGTTTTAGGATCTGTTACATTTGAAGTCTGCTCACAGATTGCTATTTTTTTATTGGCTGCCAAGAGTTTGGCTATATACGGGTTTGCAGCATGGAAAGGCACACCACACATGGGCTCCCCGGCCCGGGCAGTTAAAGTAAGACCAAGTATTCTGCTGGCCTCTTTGGCATCATCACCAAACATTTCATAAAAATCACCAAGCCTGAAAAATAACAAGGCATGCGGGTATTGCTTTTTTATATTGTAATATTGCTGCATTAGGGGTGTCATAATTAAATTATAACATTTAAAGACTGAATTTATAGAAGAAATTTGCTTGCACTTTTTTGATTTTTTGTTTTTCTGTTGTAGTTCCGCCAAGGAAAAGGGCTTCCCCTTCAAATAAACCGCCGCTTAACTTTAAACCCCAAGTATTAAATTTTGCCCCAATATCCAAATTAATTTCTTTGGCATAATAGTTGCGTTTATTTAGGTTATCCTTACCTGAAGAATATGCAAAAACACCTAAACTACTATACAAAAATGAATATTTATTAAAATTAAAGTCTAAAACTGCATAAAATATTTGTGGGCTTGCCGGCAAAACATTATCGTAATTCATACCGCCATAAATAATACCTGTTTGTAATTTATTTGGGAAGGAATAAAATTTCTCTTTATCAGAAAACATGTAAAAACCCAATTTATTATTTAAAGTCCCGGTTTTGTAAATATTTTGGGAATAAAATTCCCCGTTCAAAGCATAACCCTTATATGGGATTTTGCGTGTGATACTTGGTTTTATAGTTTGTTTTTCCCCTCCGTTTTTAGCACCGTAAAAACGGAAGCCGGAAATCTCGCTCAAAAACAAATCGATACCGGCCCCATAAACAGAAAGTTTTGAGTTTATTTTATCAGTATTTTGCGGATATTTTTTATTTTGATAGAAGTAGAAACCGGATACATTTAACCAATTTAACGGTTTTGCCGTAACTTTAGCACCGGCCAGTTTAGCTTTGGTTTTATCATCAATTTGTTCTTCTTCAGCCGCAAGCAAAGTATAATCAAAATATTTACTTGTAAAATTATGCTTTATACCGTCTAAAGCAGTAGGAAGGGCAAGATCTACAAGTAAATTATCACCATAATATATAAAAGGCGCAAGGCGTTCATCAACAAAATCAAAACGCCCAAGGTAAAAGTCAAAATTGTTAATCTTATAATTTAAATATGCCTGCCAAATTTTTATATCTGTTTGGGTTTTATCCCTAAGAATTGAATAATAAGAAGTCCTGGCATAAGGCATGAAATTAAGAGATAAATTATCGTTTACATGATAGGCAAAATCCACATCAAGTTTCAGGTAAGCAGCTTTATAATCACTCAAAAAACTTTCCGGAACGCTTGCTTTTGCAGCAAACAGATTTAGTTTTGTATCAAAATCTACGTTACCGGGCAAAGCCACAGCCGAAATTGCCGTACACAATAACATCACAGCATAAAATATAATATGCTTTTTCATCTTACCTACACCAATTGGATATAGGTAAATTTTAGCATTTATATTGTGTAAGCGCACAATATATTCAAGTTAAAAACCTTATTTCTTCTTGCTTTTGATGTAGTTTTGGACAATTTTTTTGAATTTTCGGCCCCGGTCTTCAAAATCTTTAAATTGGTCAAAAGATGAACATGCCGGCGAAAGTAATAAAATATCCCCGCGCTTTGCTTGGCTGAAGATATATTCAACGGCATGCTTTAAATCGCCTTTTTCAACAACGGGGAAATACGGCCCCAAATCTTGTTTTATTATGGGGCTTGATTCGCCTATTAAAACCGCCTGCTTGCAGTATTTTTGTAAGTATGGTAAAAGCGGAGCGTAGGGCGAACCTTTATGCCTGCCGCCCAAAATCAACCAAATATTATTATTGCCGCCAAAAGATTTTAAAGCCGGAATTGTGCTTTCAATATTGGTTGCTTTAGAATCGTTATAACATTTAATGCCCTTGAACTCGGCAAAATATTCAATGCGGTGCTCAAGGCAATTAAAAATATCAAAACCTTTTTGGACTGCCTTTTGGCTTACACCGCCGGCAAAAGCCATCAAAGAGGCCGCCATAGCATTTTCAATATTATGTATACCGACAAGCAACTTAGGCGGTTTTAAATGCGCACCGGAGGAAAATATTAATTCATCCCCATCATAAAAAACATCCACGCGCACACTGTGCCTAACTTCAGATGAAAATGTTAAGACATGGCTTTTTGCCTTTTTTATCAGGCTTACGCAAACGCTGTCCCCGCCGTTAGTTATAAAAAAATCATCTTTTCCTTGTTGTTTAAAAACTTTACTTTTTGCCAAAATATAATTATCAATACCGCCATGATGATCAAGATGGTCAGGCGTAATATTTAAAAGTGCGGAGCAAAAGGGTTTAAAATAAGTACTGTCCTCAAGCTGGTAACTTGAAACTTCTAAAACGATTAAAGAATTTTCTTCAATTTTATCGGCATAACTTGTTAGAGGCGTGCCAATATTCCCGGCAACATAAACTTTTTGTTTTGTTTTAATTTCTTTTACATGTTCTTTTAAAATTTCGCCTAGCATTACCGTAGTGGTACTTTTACCGTTTGTGCCGGTAACCGCAAAAACTTTAACACTTTTCGGGACAAAAGCCAAAGCAATTTCCACTTCGCTAAAAATAGGTTTTTTAAGCGCTTTTATTTTTTGGATAACTGTATCAAAGTTGCTGATACCGGGGCTTTTAACAAAAAAATCACAGTCAAAAAATTGCTCAGTAAAACCACCTGTAAAAACTTCAATACCGTCTAAACCTACCGGGAGCGGTAAATGGCGGGAATCTGCCAAAATAACTTTAAAGCCTTGCTTATATAAAAATTTTGCAGCGGCCTGCCCGCTTTTTCCAAGCCCGATAACGCCGGCTGTTTTGCCTTTGAATTTTTTAAAACTAAACATAATTTTTAAGGACTTTTAAGGCCTCTTCCTCATCTGAAAAATGTATTTTGCCTGTTGGCAATATTTGATAATCTTCATGGCCTTTACCGGCAATTAAAATTATATCCCCCGGGCCGGCCATACTTATTGCTTTATTTATGGCTTTACGCCTGTCAAGTTCCACTTCATAATTTGTGTGTTTGCCAACACCTTTTAAAATATCTTTTAAAATATTTTGCGGATCTTCACGGCGCGGATTATCATTTGTTATTATAACAAAATCGCTATTTTCTACCGTACATGCACCCATTAGGGGGCGTTTGGTTGTATCGCGCTCGCCGCCGCAACCAAAGACGGTTATAATTTTACCTTTTTTGTAAGGCTTAACAGTATCAAAAGCGCGGAGTAAGGCCTCTTGCGTATAGGCAAAATCTACAAAAACATAAAATGGCTGGCCTGCTTTTATTGCCTGCATACGCCCGGCAACACCTTGCAAATTGCCAATGCCTTTAATGGCTGTATTTAAATCTATTCCGTAAGTATTTGCCGCCGCAATGGCCGCCAAAGCGTTATAAACATTATGCGCACCAAGCAGATTTATTTTTGCGGTTTTTCCGTTAATTTTAAAAGTTACGCCATCCAAAGAAGGTTGTATATCTGTTGCCGTAAAATCTGCAGAGCCTTTAATTGAATAAGTTAAAATTTTGATTTTACCCTCAAGCATTTTGTATAGTTTTTGACCGTACTCGTCGTCAATATTTATAATTACGGTTTTGTTTTGCTTTGGGTTTTGTGGGTTTAATAAACTGTCAAAGAGTTTATATTTTGCATTAAAATAATTTTCAAAAGTATGGTGAAAATCTAAATGGTCGCGTTGCAAATTGGTAAAAATTGCCGTATCAAAATTAACGCCGTCCACGCGTTTTAATTCAAGTGCGTGGGAAGAAACTTCCATAATACAACTGTCCGAACCTTCTTTAACCGCGGTATATAAAATATTTTGCAAAGTTAAAGCGGCCGGGGTGGTGTTCGGTGCTTTACTTAAAACTTGACGGTTAATCCTGTAATTTATGGTACCCAAAACCGCCGGAATTTTGCCTGCTTCACACAAGATACTTTCAAGCAAATAAGAAATACTTGTCTTCCCTTTTGTACCGGTAATTGCAAACATCTTTAATTTATTTGACGGGTTATCATAAAATTTTAAAGCGGCGGCGGCCATAGCAGCCTCAATATCTTCAACTAAAATTGATTCTTTATAAGGTAGTTTTTCCTGGCTGACTATTGCGCAAGCACCGTTTTGCAAGGCGGCAGGTATAAATTTATGCCCGTCAACGGTATGGCCTTTAATAGCAAAAAATACAAAGCCTTTTTGCACTTTTTGGGAATCTTGCGTTAAACCTAAAACTTCACAATCAAAACCAGCGGTTGGAAAAAGTTCTCTAAGTTTCATAAAATATATTATGCTCAAAAAATCTTTGCTTGAAAAATTATATGCAAAATATAACCACTTGTGTTATGTTTCGCCCGACCCTTTACAATTTTGCCGTCCTTACAAATACAAAGAACAACAGGAAATTGTCTGCCTTATTGCCGCATCTTTCGCTTACGGTAATGTTAAGCAGATAATAAAGGCCGTCAATAATATTTTACTTAATTTAGGGCCTAAACCGAAAGACTTTCTTTTAAAAACCACTAAACCAGAACTTAAAAAAATGTTTAAAAACTTCAAATACCGCTTTACAACCGGGGCGGAAACGGCTGATTTTTTGTGGGCTATTTCCCAAACACTTAAAGAATACAGCACTTTGGAAAATTTATTTTTAAAATTTTATAAACCAAACAAGGACTTCGTTTTTGCACTCAAAAATTTTGCCGCGCATTTAAGAAGTTACGGAAATATTAATACTCTTATACCAAACCCGGCTAAAAACAGTGCATTAAAACGTCTTAATTTATTTTTGCGCTGGTGTGTTAGATGTGATGAAGTGGACCTCGGCTGCTGGAAAGGTGTTGATTGCGCTGATTTGCTTATACCGCTAGATGTTCACATGCACCGCGCCGCTAAAGCTTTAGGACTTACTAAACGCAATCAAGCTGATTTAAAAACTGCTTTGGAAATTTCCGCCAATCTTGCCAAGATTAACCCAGAAGATCCGATAAAATATGATTTTTGCTTAACCCGTTTTGGCATTCGCCCTGATATGAACGAAAAGGACTTGGAAGAACTTGCTAAAAAGTTGTAAATTCCTTTCCTTGTTCTATTGTTTTTAAATTGGAAGAAGTGCTGACATCTTTAAAACTAAAAGATAAATTATTGTTTGTACCTAATTTCTTTTGCCCGTCAATTAAAACCCAACCGTTTTCCGCGGTAACACCGCAGTAATTTTGACCGGGGAATACAGGCACAATTTCCGCTTTAGTCTTAATTAAAAGCGGCTCAATTTCAGTGGGAATTACGCCGTAAGGCAAATAAATATTTTTGATTTTTAAATCAAAATCATTAAGCATATAAAAATAACTTTTGGAAAGTGAATTTATAAATAAACAGTCTACTTTCTTAGTACTGAGTGCCAGCAAAGCCTTCCTAGCCGTACTGCCGCTAATGCTTGCACCAAGCATTTTAGTTTGATTACCGTTAAGCAAAATTGCATTTAAATTATATCGCCCTTTTAAAACGGTAACTTCTTGCGGTTTAATAAAAATACCGCCGCTGAAAATAAATGCCGCCAAGATAAAAACGATAATAAAACTTTTCAATTTCTTTTTAAACAAAGGTAAATTAAGCAAGTAAAAAAGCAAGATATAATAGGCAATTATTGTTGTGTTTTTCAAAGCAGGAGCGATGATGTTTGACATCGGTAAACTTGCAAAAAAGTTTACTAAATATTCAAAACAAAGCAATAAAAATTTAATTATAAATAAAACCGGAACAAAAATAAATTTAACACAAGATACTAGCCAAAGAACAAAACCGCCTGCCATTAAAACTGCGCTTAACGGTACCAAAAACAAATTTGAAAGCACTGCACTAAATGAAATTTTATAAAAGTAATTTGTGAATACAGGCACCAAAACAAGTTGCGCGCATAAGGAAACAAAAAATAAACTCAAACACCACCTTAACACCAGCGGAATTTTGTAATTTATTTTGAAATTTGAAGTAAATAAAATTATTGCGCAAGTTGCTAAAATTGACATTTGAAAGCCGGCCTCAAATAAACTTTGCGGGTTTACAATCAAGATGAAAAACGCAGCCAAAAGTAACCCTTGCATTATTCCGCTTTTACGCCCTAAAATAAAGCCAAAAGTCCCGGCAACCGTCATTAAATAAGCGCGGAGTAATGGTGCATCCGCCCCGGCAATAAGCGTGTAAACTAAAGCGGCGGCAAGCGCGGTAAAAGCAATACGTTTGCGGCCGCCGATAAACAAAGAACACAAAAAATAAATAATCAAAGTAACAAAACCCACATTTCCGCCTGATGCCACAAGTAAGTGCATAGCACCGCTGTCTTGGAAAGCGGTGTATAAAGTATCTGAAATATCACCCTTTTCGCCAAGTGTAATACCACTTAAAATTGCGGCGGAGTTCGGCGGCAAATTATTCCTAAAAACACTTAAAATACTTATGCGGATTTTACCAAGATAAAACCAAAAACTTTTTGGGCTTTCTATTTTTATAACTTGGTCAATATTTCCTTGTGTGAAAATATGTTTGCGTGCGAGATATTTATTCCACTCAAAAGAACCGTAATTTGCACTGTCGCTAGGAACAAACAAATTACCGTCAAAAGTTATTATTTGGCCTCTTTGCAACTCCGGGCAGTCTTTACAGGATAAATATATTTTGCCTTTTTGTTTTTCCCCGTTTAAAGTTAGAATATCTGCGGTAAAAAGCTGCTTGTTTTCTTTGTTGCGCGGATAAGAATTTATATAAGCGCTGACTACCGATTTAAGCGGAAGTTTATAAAAAATATCGTCCTGCTTAGGTTTTGGAACTTTCAAAAACAAGGCAAGAAATAAAACATAAACCAGAAAAACTATCAGGAAAGGCCTTTTGTAAAAAGACGGGTGCATTATAAATTTGTCCGCCCTTTAAGGGAGTGGGTTAAAGTCATTTCGTCAATATAATCGAGCTGTGCACCGAGTGGAACGCCGTATCCAAGGCGCGAAATTTTACCTACTAAACCGCGAAGTAAATCAGCTAAATACAAGGCTGTCATTTCCCCTTCGCTATCCGGGTTTGTGGCTAAAATAACTTCTTTAATTTCTATTGGGGAATTTTGCACGCGTTCCAAAAGTTCGCGCACTTTTAAATTATCAATATTTTTGCCTTCAAGAGGCGAAACCGCACCATGCAAAACATGGTAAACGCCTTTATAAACTTTTGTTTTCTCAAGCGCTTCAATATCTTTAGCCTCTTGTACAACGCATAAAATTGATTTATCACGGCTTTTATCGGCACAAATGGGGCAAAGATCATCTTCCGCATAATTAAAGCACTCTGTGCAATATTTAACATTTTTGCGTGCTTCTTTTAAGGCTTCAATTAAGGCGGAAACCTCTGCTTCAGGTGCACGGAGATAATGCAAAGTAAAACGTTCCGCCTGGCGCGGGCCTACACCTTGCAATTTACGGAAGCAATTTTTTAAATTCTCAAGCGTTTTCATCTTTTGTGCTTACGATCTGACCATCAAATAAATTCAAAATATTTTGGGTAATTGCCCCGGCCTGAATTTCGGTTTTATTAGAAAAATCCTGCATAGAAAACGGCTCTTCCTTGCTAATAAGTTCCTCTTTTTGAACAGGTGCCGCTTGGCTAACTGCAACCGTAGTTGTTTGTTTTAAAACTTCAACGTATCTGGGGCTTTGCAAGGCGGCCTCTTTTGCACTTACATTAAACTCAAAATTAATTTTGCGTTTAAATAGTTTTAAGGCAATGCCTTCAATATCCTTTTTGCGTCTTTCACAAGTGTTTTTTGCAAAATAATCTTCAACTTCAAAAACCCAATTTTCCGGTGTTACAAATTTTACTTTTGCACTATGTAAAGCTTCATCAAGTGCCGGGGAAGTTTCCGCCAAAGCATTTTTAAGTAAAGGCAATGCGGTTACCGGGTTAAAAGTTGTATCTTCTTTTACATTTTCCTTTTTCGACGTTTTTGTTTCTTGTTTTACTTCAATTTTTTTTGTTTCTTGGGCCGGTTTTGTTTCAAGTTCTTCTTCTGCCTGATTACTACCAGGTGAACTTGGGGTTGTATCACTTGTTTCGCCTTTTTCAAGTGCTTCAAGGCGGGCAATCAAACCTTCAATATCAAGTGTGGACTGCATTAAAGTAAACAGGCCGACTTCCGCCGCCAAAGCAGGGGTATCGGAATATTTTACTTCATCATAAAGTTTTGAGAGTTTACGAGTTAAACCGGCAATAAAACTTGGGGACGTTTCTTTTATAATATCTTCAGCGCCGTCAAAGGGTGCTGTGCCGGAACCAAGCGTATAATAAAATATTTCACCAAAAGCAGTTTTTAAATCTTTAAGCAAAGCAAGAGCATCAAAGCCCTCACGTTTAACCATTTCAAAAACTTCGTGGAGTTTTTTCTCGTCTTTACGAACCAAGGCAAAAGCTGTTTCTTTTACTATATCACGCGGCATAAGGCCAAGCATTTTTGCAATAAGTTCTTCATCCACACGACCGTTTGAGAAGGATAAAGCCCTGTCCAAAATTGTTAAAGCATCACGCAAGGCACCGCCGGCATTTTTTGCAATTTGCTTAGCAGCACCATCGGTAAGTTCAAAATTTTCCGCGCCGGCAAGGTCTAAAAGATGTGTAACAATTTCCTTTTCCTCAATAGGTTTAAAGCGGAAAGTTTGGCAACGTGAAGTTATTGTTAAAGGTACCTTATTAAATTCCGTTGTCGCCAAAATAAAGACGACGTGGCTTGGCGGCTCTTCCAAAGTTTTAAGCAAAGCGTTGAATGAGGACTTTGAAAGCATGTGAACTTCGTCCAAAATAAAAATTTTATAGCGGTCGCGCCCTGCAGCTAAACTGACTGTATCTAATATGACTTCCCTAATTTTATCTACTTGCGTATTGCTTGCTGCGTCCAACTCTAAAACATCAAGATCTGAAGATGCGGCAATTTCTCTACATTGAGGGCATTCACCGCATGGCTCATCTGTAGGGCCATGTTGGCAGTTTAAGGCCTTTGCAAGCAAACGGGCTGTGGTGGTTTTACCGCAGCCGCGCGGACCGTAAAACAAATAGGCAGGTGCAACGCGCCCGCTTTTAACGGCGTTCATTAAAGTAGTTTCAATGCTTTCTTGCCCAACGACTTCTTTGAAGGTTTGCGGGCGGTATTTGTTAGCTAGGGAGATGTAAGTCATATACTTTAATGATATTAAATTATGGGCATTTTGGCAAATTGTATAATGAAATCTGCAGTTTACATTATTTGACGTCTAATTCTTTTTGGTAAATTTTAATTTTTTCGCTCCTAAAGTACCGATACGTCGCTTACGCTCCTCTACTTCGCGGTACTCTTCGTCACGGAAAAACTAAAATTTCCTCAAAAATACTTGCCGGGTTTGTGTACACGGTTTGGCTTTACGTCAAAAAGCAAATTCTATTTAAGGCATTTTGGCAAATTGTATCTAATAAAAAGTTATAATAAAGTAAAGGAGATTTTATGAAAAATTATATTTTACCTATATTCTTAATTTGTGCATTATTAATGCCGGCGCAAGCCAAACAAAATACAAAGCAAAACCCTGTTTTAAATACTTTGGAACAGGAACTTAAACGCGAGTTCAAACAACTAAAAAAGGCCAAACCGCCGGTATATTTTTTGTCTTACCAAATAACGGAAATTGACAATCTTTATTTAGGGGCAACACTAGGTAATATAAATTATGAGAAAACAACAAATGAAGCCTATCTTGATGTTGATGTACGTGTAGGCTCGCCCGAACTTGATAATACACGCAAAATTAAACTCATAGATATGGACCGCTTATCAAACAATACGAACAAAAACCCTTTTTTAATAAAAGTTTCCTTAACAAATGAATCTGCTTTAAAAAATTCAATTTGGCTTACTACGGACCTCGCCACCAAAGCCGCGCAGGAACAATATTTAAAAGTTTTAAATAATACGAAAACCGCAGCAACAAGGTTTGATTCTTCGGCGGACTTTTCCAAAGCGCCTAAGAAACCGGCGCAGTACATCGAAGACATGCCGGAAGTAAAAATAAATATTCCGGAACTTAAAAGTGAACTTGCTAATTTATCTGCTTTAATGAAAGGCTATGATTTTATTTATGCCTCAAACGTAGATTTTTATTTGGTTAAAGAAACAAATTATTTTGTCAATTCAGAGGGCGCAAAAATAAAAGAACCGCGTATTTTGATAAGGCTTAATTATCAAATAAACTCAAGAAATAAAGATGGTATGCAACTTTCACGCACGAACTCCTATGACGGTATTTCTTTACAAGATTTACCCGGCGAAGAAAAAATAAAACGGGATATTTTAAAATCTATTGAGGAACTTAAGCAACTCCAAAATGCACCGAGCGCGGATACTTTTCACGGCCCGGTTATTCTAAAAAATAGGGCGGCAGGTGTTTTCTTCCACGAAATTTTAGGGCACCGCGTTGAAGGGCATAGGCAAAAAGATGATGACTTCGGCCAAACATTTACCCAAAAAGTAGGCGAACAAATTGTAGCACCTATAATAACTGTTTACGACAATCCGACAATGACACATTTTAAAGGCACCCCACTGCGCGGACATTATTTATATGACGACGAAGGCACACCGGCCCAAAAAGCAATGATGATTGAAAACGGTGTTTTAAAAGGATTCTTGATGGGGAGATCCCCTATTAAAAATTTTCCAAATTCCAATGGACATGGGCGCAAAAGTTACGGTAGAAAGGTCGTTTCCAGAATGGGCGTAACGGTTGTAGAAGCCCAAAATCAAATACCTTATACTGAACTTGTTAAAAAACTTAAAGAAGAAATAAAACGTCAAAATAAACCTTATGGGCTTATTATTGATGATATTTCCGGCGGTTTTACTAATACGGACACTTATTCCCCACAAAGTTTTAAAGTGCAGCCGCTACTTGTTTACAAAGTTTTCCCGGATGACAGGCCAAACGAACTTATACGTGGCGCCGATATTGTTGGCACACCTTTAACAAGTTTTAATAAAATTACTGCTGTTGCTGATGATAATGCTTTATTTAACGGTACTTGCGGGGCGGAATCGGGCTGGGTTCCGGTTTCTGCTATTGCACCCAGTTTGCTCATTAGCGAACTTGAAGTGGAAAAAGTAAATAAAACTTATGAAAATTTACCAATACTCCCGCCGCCAAGTGTGGAAAATAAATCCAAGAAGGAGGTAAAATAAAATGAAACGTCTTTTAATTTTTATTTCTATATTTGCCGCTGTAAATCTTTTTGCACAAGATATAAAAACTGACGATATTTTTAATGCCATGCAACAAGAAATGAAGCGCACAATGACATTATCTAAAACTGCACCTAAAATACATTTTGCCGCGTTTAAAGTAGGTGATTATAGCGACTTAAGTATTATTGCCGCACGAGGCGGAATTGTACAAAATAATTCTAGACAATGGGTTAATATGGATGTGAATCTACGCGTGGGTACACAAAAAGAAGATAGCAGTTTTTTTGAAACAAATACTTTTACTCAAAGCAATTTACAGGAGGGGGCACTTTCCCCTGAAGGTATACGTGCCGGACTTTGGGCTATTACTGATAAAAGTTATAAAGACGCCCTTGACATATACGCAAGAAAGCAAGGTTACAAAAATAAAAAAGCGCAGGAAGAAGTGTTTGATGATTTCTCCCCAATAACACCTGCACAAGACATAAAAGCTTATAAAAAAACAATATTTCCGGTTGAAAGTTTAAAAGAAATTGCGCAAAAAACTTCTGCGGCGGGTGCGCTTAACGATTTAGAAAAGTTTAATACAAGTATAACCGCATATGAAGAAATTGTGTATTATCTATCAAGTGAAGGAGCTAAATATACACGGCAAGATTTACTTATCCAAATAACATTTTATGCTAAAGCAAGGACGAAAACAGGTTTTGAATTTGATGATATCAAAACACTATCTTATGCCGCTTTAAAAGATATGCCGCCAATTACGGAACTTGAAGATATCGCACGCAATTTTGCTAATCAAACAGCGGCCTACACTAAAGCAGAAAAGGGGACGGCATTCATTGGCCCTGTTTGGCTTTCAGGTGAGGCTAGTGCAAAAATGTTTGAAAATACTTTCATAAAAAATATGTACAATACCCGTAAATTTATTTTTGCAGCAGGAAATGGAAATTTTGACTATTATCTAGCAAAGTTTGCTTTAAAAGAAAATTTGAAAGTTTTACCCGTTAACTTTGATGTCATAGATGATCCATTACAAGAAGAGTTTAACGGCAAAAAAATGATTGGCAATTACACGGTTGATGATGAAGGCGCAAAAGCGCAGGCCTTATCCTTAGTAAAAAACGGTATTTTGAAAGACTTGCCAAAAACGCGTTCTTTAATCAAAGGCCAAACAAAAACTAACGGCCATGCTTTCGCAAATTGGGGGTATAATTTGTATGCAAAAGCAAGTGTCCGTAATTTAATTTTCTTTCCGCACGAAACAACACCGATAAACGAATTTAAACAAAAATTTATGGATTATTGCAAAGCCGAAGGCTTGGAGTATTGCTACAAAATTTCTACACCTAAAATAGCAGATACAAATGATATTTTAGTAACAAAAATAAATTCTTCTACCGGTGAAGAAACCCCTGTTTACGGCCTTAGAAGACCGGAATTAAATACACGCACACTACGCGATATTAAATTTGCGGCAGATGATTTAACTTTATACAACACAGCGGCAGGGATGTCTTATGTTGTTCCGTCCGTTATTTTAAGTGAGGCAGAACTAACCCCAAGTCAAATTGCACCGGCAACAAAGATGCTTGTTACGCGCCCGGAAATTTAAATAATTTTTTTAAAGAATGGGTAGTAAAAATCTTGTTTGAAAGGATAAAGCATTTCTTTGGCGCGGCTCTTGGAAGTAAATTTAACTTTTGCTCCGCGCACTAAGGCAATAGGGGTTTGATTAGCACACTCCCCCATACAAAAACCGGCAGCAGTAGCAAGGGCATCAGCAATATTTATCAAAGTCATTTTAAGCGGCCTTTTGCATAAATCTTTTTTATTTACCAAATTTTCCACTCCGTAAAAACCGCTGTAAGCAACTGCAATATTTATAACGCCGGAACGCAAAGGTAAAATAAAACTGTCCGTTAAAATCACACCCAAATTCTTTATTTTGTAATGTTTTATCAGCGTGCGACGCAAAATATCAGCAGTCTTATAGGGATTTTTAGGAAGTAAAATTATTTTATCAAAAGCATTACTTTCGTCAATTCCGGCATTTGCACAAACAAGCCCTTGCCTGACGGTAAAATAACATAAAGCAGTTTTTGTATAGTAAGAACTTTCTTCCTTAATAAGTTTGAGTTTATCCTTTTTATCAAAAACCCTGCCTTCCGCAAGACCGGCGATTTTAGAAGATAAACAAAGAATATCCCCATTGTTCAATGACGGTAAATGGGTAAATAAAAATTTATTTAAGTCATCCCCTAATTTAAAAAGTTCTGTCTTTATAGGTATAATTTCCATTAAAAAGGCTCCACAAAATATCTGAAAACATCATTAGCAAAATACTTGCCTTCTTCTGATAATTTTAAAAAATTACCGTCTTTAACAATTAATTTCTTATCAAGTAAAGTTTTAAATTCTTTACCAAAATATTTAAGCATTTTTTGAGTAGGTTTAAAACCGTTTAACAGGCGAAACCTTAAAAGAATTTCTTCGCCTGTTTTTGCTTTGGCCTGTAATTTTTCTTTAAATACTATTGGTATTTTATTTAGTGATAAACTTTTAATATATTTTTTAATATCCGGCGTGTTTTGAAAGCGAACACCCTGCATATAAGATGCTGCAGCCAAACCGCAACCCAAATAAGCACCGCCCAACCAATAATTTATATTATGCTTACTTTCATATTTAGGTAAGGAAAAATTAGAAATTTCATAATGCACAAAGCCGGCATTTTGTAAAAGTTTTTCAGCACTTTCAAGCATTTTACGGCCTAAATTATCGTCACAAACATAACCGCTTTTATAAAGAGGCGTAGCAACTTCTACTTGCAAACCATACACAGAAATATGCTGTGGTTTTAAAGCAATTAACTTTTTAACACTTTGTTCAAAATCTGCTAAAGTTTGGTTTGGAAGCCCGGCAATTAAGTCCACATTAACATTGGTAAAATATTTTTTTGCCTGAGTGTAGGCGTGTAAAAAAGTTTTAAAGTTATGCGCACGGCCTATTGTTTTTAAATGCTTATCAAAAGTGCTTTGAAGCCCTAAACTTATACGGTTTACACCTAAATTTTTAAGCAATTTTATTTTGGATAAAGTTAAACTTTCCGGGTTAGCCTCAAAAGTAATTTCCTTAAAATTTTTATAGCACCCATAAATACTGTTAAATAAAAATTTAACTTGTGCAGAAGTCAAAAAACTTGGTGTTCCCCCACCAATATATAAAGTTTTCGGTGTAAAATTTTTATAATGTTTTTTTTGCAAGGCAATTTCGCGCTTTAATGCTTTTAAATAAGGGTTGCGCATGCGCTTAATATGAGCAAAAGAGGCGAAATCGCAATACGTACATTTGGAAATACAAAAAGGAATATGAATATAAAGCCCTTGCATTATTTGCCTGCTTTGAAGTTAAGATAGGCCTCAATAAAACCGTCAATATTGCCGTCCATAACGCCCTGGATATCAGATGTTTCAAAACCGCTTCTTAAATCTTTAACAAGCTGGTATGGCATAAAAACATATGAGCGTATTTGATGCCCCCAAGCAATATCCCCCTTTTCGCTATAATGCTTTTCCATTTCAGAGCGTTTTTTATCAAGTTCCATTTCATATAATTTTGCTTTAAGCATTTTTAAAGCACGCTGTTTGTTTTGAAGTTGAGAACGCTCAACCTGGCAAGCCACAACAATACCTGTAGGTTTATGTAAAATACGGACAGCCGTTTCCACCTTATTAACATTTTGGCCGCCGGCCCCGCCGGAACGGCAAGTGGTAACTTCAATATCGCTATCCAAAACTTCAATATTGATTTCTTCCTCAATATCCGGCAAAACATCCAAAGAGGCAAAAGAAGTGTGGCGGCGCGCATTGGCATCAAAAGGCGAAATGCGGACAAGGCGGTGTACACCGTTTTCGCTTTTCATCATACCGTAAGCATAAGGGCCTTCAATAAAAAGGGTAACATTTTTTACACCGGCTTCTTCACCGGCAAGGTAATCGGTAACAGAAACTTTAAAATTATGATTTTGCGCCCAACGGGTATAAAGCCTAAGAAGCATATCGGCCCAATCACAACTTTCAGTACCGCCGGCACCGGCATGTATACTGACGATAGCATTTAATTTATCATTTGGGCTAGACATTTTTGTTTTAAATTCAAGACGGGCGAAATGTTCTTTTAAAGTTTTTAAATTGTTTTCAAGATTTTTAAGTTCGGCTTCGTCATTCATTTCCTGAACAAGTTCAAAAAGCGCCTTATTATCTTCTAAGTTCTTAGCAAGGTTTTGATAAGCGGTAATATCTGTTTTAAGTAAATCAATTTCTTTAGAAACTTTCTTTGCGCACTCAGTATCGTTCCAAAAATCAGGTGCCAGGGTTAATTGCTCCTTTTCAGCTAAGAGTTTTTGTTTTTGTTCAAGGTGTAAAATTTTATGCAAGTTTTGTAAACTTGCACTTAATTCTTCAAAAACAGTAAGTATTTCTTTAATTTCCATAATTTTCCTGTATAAAAAAGGCTACCGCAACACCCCAGAAAGAGAAGGCCAAAAAAACACAAATTAAAGCAAAAATATCTCCATATTTGGTATATATGGTTTTTTTATTTCTGGTTTGGAATTTGAAATCAAAAATTGCAGTTTCCTGTTCAAATAATTTGCCGGACATAAAACGGATTTTCCCTAAACTATCAATCCACGCGCTATAACCAGTCGTAGTAGACCGAAGTATAGGGCGGCGGTTTTCCACAGCCCTAAAAACATTTACTCTTAAATGCTGAAGTGGCGCAGCAGTTCTTAAAAACCAGCCGTCGTTTGAAATATTTACAAAAAATTGTGCACCTTCTTTTGTTTGTTCGCGCCAAATTTTAGGAAAAAGTGACTCAAAACAAATATTAACAGCAAACGGAAAAGTAACATTTTCCATTGATAATTTCAATGTTTTACCAAGGTCTGAGCCCTCTTTAAAATTACCGGTTAAAGAAGTTATTCCTTTATCTCTATAGAAACCATTGAGGTATTTTTGAAAGGGTAAAAACTCACCAAACGGAACTAGTTTATTCTTTTGGTAACTGTCTACCAAACCGTCTTCATTAAATAAACCTGCACTGACATATAATTTCCCATCTTTAATTTCCGTACCGCCAAAAAGTTGTTGTACATTATAAATGTTTGAAATATTTTTTAAAAATTCTTGATTCCGTTCTGATGTAAAAGGATCTTCCAAAGAAGTTTCCGGCCAAACAATAAATTCTACCTCTTGACCTTCTAAAGCAAGTGCTTGTTTATCCAAAACGGAGTAGGCTTCTTCCCCCCTTCCGAGCAAAATTAAACCATGTGTATTTGGTTGCATTAACGCCACTTTTATTTGTTGTGGATAAGTATTTTCAAAATCAAGTTGTTTATGAATTTCTTTCTTTCCGAATGTAAAATTTAACCCAAACAAAAGTATAGCACAGATAAGGAACAAAATCTTTTGGCGCTTTCTATATTTCCCAAATAAGTAAGCAAGCGAAAAGCAACAAAAAACTATTATAAAACTAACGCCATAAACACCGGTAACAGATGATATTTGTATTAACGGCAAGATTTCAAATTGGCTGTAACCTAAAACAAACCACGGAAAAGCAAATAAATAAAATGCTATTACCTGATGTAAAAATTCTAAACTTACCCACAAGCTTGCAGCACCCAACGGCAAAACCCAAGTTAAATTTTTTATATAAAAATAAAAGAAACCAAATAACACAAACTGCAAACTCATTAAAGCACTAAGCCCGAAAAGAGAAAGATAGGATAAAAATTTATCTTGAGTACCGAATTGAACCGTAGGGTAAATCCAATAAAGTAAAATTAAATTAAAGGCAAAGCCTACGATAAAACTATAAAATAAATTTAAAGAAAGTTTTTTAAAGTCATTTAAGACTATGGCAAATAAAAATATACCTATCCAAGCACCTAAATATTTATTATTTGCTAAAAAAGCAGACCCTAAACAAAGCGCAACAGCTAAAGCAGACAAAGATATTATTAATCCATTAATTAATGCAGAAACTATAACCCAAAAAATACGTTTTTTCTCTTTTGTGTTTTTATCCCTGGTAATAAGGGTTAATTCTCCCTCTTTTTCTGTTTTGTTTTTCTTAGGCACTTATTTACCACAACATTTTTTATATTTTTTACCACTACCGCAAGGGCACAAATCATTTCTACCTATTTTGTGAATTGGCTGCACTTCTTGTTTTGCGGCTGGTTGTATATTTTGTGCACCGCCCTCTTGCATTTTTTGCGGGGCACGTGCTTTGGGCGGTAATTTTATACGGAAAATATAATCTACAAAGAAATCTCTTATACGCGCCATCATATTAACATACAAGGAATAAGATTCTTTTTGATATTCAATTAAAGGATCTTTTTGTGCATAACCGCGTAAACTGACACTTTTTTGGAGTTGGTCAAGTTCATAAAGATTTTGTTTCCAGCTCTGGTCTAAAAGCTGTAAAAGTAACATCCTTTCCACTTCGGCGAAATCAAAACCTTGTTCTTTGAATGCCTCTGCGCGTTCTTTATAAATATCCCTAATTTTAGGCATTAAATCTGCCAAAATATTTTCCGGTTTTTTGCTTAAAATATCCTCTTGTGAAACAGCTTCATTAAGGCCAAACATACGTTTGTAAATAGTATTAATGCTTGTCAAATCGGTAAGTTTCGGGTGGCGTTCATCATAGAATTTATAGAAGATTTCAGTAGTTGTTTCTTCTATCATTTCGGCAATTCTTTCACTGAAATTTTTACCATCCAAAATTGCATTTCTTAAATTATACACCGCAGTACGTTGCTGGTTCATGACCTTATCATAATCAAGCAAATATTTACGGATATCAAAGTTGTGTCCTTCCACACGTTTTTGCGCGCTTTCAATTTGTTTTGAAATTAAACGGGATTCAATGGCCTCACCGTCTTTCATGCCAAGTGTTGTCATTACTTTGGCAATACGTTCACTACCAAATAAGCGCATAAGTTCATCATCTAACGCGACATAAAATACGCTTGATCCTTTATCACCTTGCCTTGCACAACGCCCACGCAATTGATTATCAATACGCCTACTTTCATGGCGTTCCGTACCTATAACGGTTAAGCCGCCGTTTTCCTGTACAAATTTTTGTTCTGCTTCATCACAAGGATTACCGCCCAAGACGATATCAGTTCCGCGGCCCGCCATATTAGTTGCAATAGTTACCGCTCCTTTACGGCCGGCTTGGCTGATAATTTGGGCTTCCATTTCGTGGTATTTAGCATTTAATACTTTATGAGGTATACCTATTGTGCGAAGCATTTGGGAAATCTGTTCTGATTTTTCAATAGAACGAGTACCTACAAGCACCGGCAAACCTTTACGCCAAAGTTCTTCAACACGGGCGACAACTGCACGGAATTTTTCACGTTCCGTTTTATAAATTACATCAGGGTAATCAATACGCCTACAAGGTTTATTTGATGGTATTTCCACAATATCAAGTTTATAAATCGTCCAGAACTCATTGGCCTCGGTCATAGCAGTACCAGTCATACCGGAAAGTTTTGCATAAAGTTTAAAGAAATTTTGGAAAGTAATAGTAGCCAAAGTTTGGTTTTCTTCCTTAATCGGCATATGTTCTTTAGCTTCAACAGCCTGATGTAGACCATCTGACCATCTGCGCCCCGGCATTAAACGGCCGGTAAATTCATCAACGATAATAACCTCGCCATCTTTTACAACATAATGGACATCACGTTCATATAAGTGATGTGCGCGTAATGCCTGATTAATATGATGCACCCACTCACAATCTACATCAGCATAAAGGTTTTCAACGCCTAGTAATTTTTCCGCTTTAGCAACACCTTGTTCGGTCAAAGTTACATTGTGATTCTTTTCATCAATTAAAGCATCGTATCCGACAGACAAATCTTGACCGGCATATTTAGCATTAACTTCATCACGCTCGGTTATTTTGCGTATTTTTAAAGAAGGAATTAAGCGGTTAACAATATAATATTTGTCAGTTTTTTCATCTGAAGGACCGGAAATAATTAAAGGGGTTCTGGCTTCATCAATTAAAATTGAGTCTACTTCGTCCACAATACAATAATTTAATTTGCGTTGCACCCTGTGTTCTGCCCGTACAACCATGTTATCACGCAAATAATCAAAACCTAGTTCATTATTGGTAACATAAGTTATATCCTTTTGGTACATTTCACGGCGTTCGTCATTATCCATATCATGATTAATAAAACCAACAGTTAAACCTAAAAATTCATGTATAGGGCCCATCCATTCCCTGTCACGTTTAGCAAGATAGTCGTTAACTGTTACAACATGCACACCTTTGCCGGTTAAAGCATTTAAATAAGATGGTAAAGTAGCCACCAAAGTTTTACCTTCACCTGTACGCATTTCAGCAATTTTACCCTGATGCAAAACCATACCACCCAAGAGTTGAACATCATAAGGGCGAAGGCCCAACACACGTTTTGAGGCTTCACGGACTGTAGCAAAAGCCTCCGGTAACAAGTCATCTAAAGTTTCACCTTTTGCCAAACGCTCTTTAAATAAAACTGTTTGGTTTTTGAGTTCTTCATCACTTAATTTAGAAATTTGTGGTTCTAAAGCATTAATTTTATTTACTATCGGTTGTAATTTTTTTATTTGCCTTTCAGATTTTGTACCAATAATTTTATCTATCAAATAATTAATCATAAATACCTCTCAAATTTATGCCTTTTTAAAAGGCGAAATTGTACGAAGACGTGCAATAATACCAGGTAAAACTTTTATTACCGTTTGAATTTCTTCTAAAGTAGTAAACCTGCTTAAAGAAAATCTTATTGAACCATGTGCAAACTGAAACGGAACACCCATAGCGCGCAATACATGGGAAGGCTCCAAAGAACCTGTAGTACAGGCAGAACCTGATGAAGCACAAATGCCTTCTTCATCTAAAAACATTAAAATACTTTCACCCTCAATATAACCAAAACTCATATTTAGAGTATTTGGAAGGCGGTTTTCTGTGTCCCCGTTAACTTTTGTGTCCGGGATTTGTGACAGCAATTCTTTTTCAAGTAAATCACGTAAAGGTTTAACTCTTTCAGTATATTCCGGTAAATGCTGTAACGCAAGTTCCGCAGCATAACCGAAACCAACAATATTAGGGACATTTTCCGTACCGGCACGGCGTAAATTTTCCTGATGGCCACCACGCATAAAAGGCATAAAACGCACACCGTCTTTTATATATAGTGCACCGGTACCTTTAGGGCCATGTATTTTGTGGGAAGAAATTGAAACAAAATCAGCATTAATATCTTTAACATCAGTTTGTATTTTGCCTGCGGCTTGTACGGCATCAGTATGGAATAATGCACCTTTTGAGTGGGCAAGTTCGGCAATTTCTTTTACCGGGAAAATAGTGCCTGTCTCGCTATTTGCCCACATAGTTGTAACTATAGCGGTATCTTCATCTAAGACTTTTTTATACTGCTCCATATTAAAACGGCCATATTCATCTACACCGATAATATCAAGCCTATAGCCGTGAGAGGCCAAAAATTTGCAAACTTCTAAAACAGCCGGATGTTCTACGGCAGAAGTTATAATATGCTTTTTACGCGGATAAGAATTGACTGCTGAAAATATGGCTGTACTATCACCTTCCGTACCGCCGGAAGTAAAAATAATTTCTCCAGGTTTTGCATTTAATAATCTTGCAACTTGCCCACGGGCTTGTTCAATAGCATGTTTATTGGAACCGCCAAAAGTATGAATACTGCTGGCATTACCGTAAAAATCAGTAAAGTATGGAATCATTTTTACTAATACTTCCGGTGAAGTCTGGGTAGTTGCATTATTATCTAAGTAAATTACTTTCACGCTTGCTTGACCTCAAGATTTTTATCAAGTTTATCTTGTAAAGTTTTACCGACAAAATTTTTAAGCGTCATTTGGCTTGCTATGCAAGATGCACAGCCGCCGAGCAATCTAACAGTAACAATATTCCCATTTAAATCTACAAGTTCTATACTGCCACCGTCCTGATTAAGCTTTGGCTTTATTTCAGTATCCAAAATATTTTCTATAGCTTTAATTTTTTCAACTATAGTCAAAGCGGAAAATGGCCTTTTTTCTTCTTGTTTTTTATTCGGGAGTTCACACGCTAAAACTTTATCTAAAATCTCTTGTATTGCTACTTTACATTTACCGCAAGCACCGCCTGCTTTAGTAAAATGGGTAACATCTTCTACAGTCTTTAAATGATTGGCATGTACAGCCTTTATAATTGTTTCTTCTGTAATGTTAAAACACTCACAAACCATTTTTGATTCTTGTGCTTGTTCAAAAACTACAGGTTTACCGCCTTGACGATAACTTTTAATTGCGGCCTCCAAAGCCTCCATACCCATAACAGAACAATGCATTTTCGCTTCTGGTAAAGACCCTAAAGCATTAGCAATATCCTGATTAGTAATTTTTGAGGCTTCTGCCAGGGTTTTACCTTTAGCCATTTCCGTCAATACAGATGATGAGGCTATTGCAGATGCACAACCGAAAGTTTGGAATTTAATATCTTCAATAACTTCAGTTTGTTTGTTAACTTTTATTGTTAATTTTAGAGCATCCCCGCAAATTAAACTACCGACCTGACCTGTACCATCAGCGTTTTCAATAGAACCCACATTGCGCGGGTTTTTGAAATGGTCTAAAACTTTATCTGTGTAATCCCACATAAAAACTCCTATACAAAACCCCCTCTATATATATTATAGCATTTATCTGCCTGCCTCCTATGATAATCATTACATAAATATCCATTCATAAAATGCTAAAATATATATTATGACTAGATTTTTCTTTTTTTGGGCAGACTTTTTTGCCTATTTAACGATAATTGCGATTGTTCTGATTTTAAGACATGGATATTTAAATTTTTTATCTTTTTATTATAACTGTGAAATACTTGTTCCTTTGTTCTTCCTAATATCTGCTTTACTTTGGGTATTTTCTTTTTATGATTTGCAATTACTTAAAAAGTGGCAAATTACTTATAAAAACTTAATCATTTCATTCATATTTTCCTTTTTGATGGCTACAGCCTTTATTTATTATATGGCGGCCCTCTTAAATATTGCAACGCCAAAAACCATATTACTTGGTGTGTTTATCCTATACTATTGTTATATATATCTATCTCGTAAATTATATGCAGCTGTTACTTTCCATAAAACAAATATTTTAGTATTTGGAAAGAGTAATACTTTAAAAAAACTCCTACGAGAATTCAAAGATTCTAAGCACTATAATGTTATAGCACATTACGAAAATGTTGAAGATATAGAATATCCAAAAAATATTGATTTGGTATTGATTTCAAGTAACTTATTTAATCAAAATAAAGAAGCTTGGAATATAATTTCTCACAAATTTTTACTTAAAGGATACTTGCTTACTACCGATTTATTAATGTTTGAGGATGTTTTCCGACGTATTTCTAAAGAAGGTATTAAAGATAATATGTGGTTACTTAGGGGTATCGCAGCAAGGAAAATGCATAATACTTACCCTATAGTCAAACGTGGTATAGATATTATATTTTCTCTAGTATTATTGCCGATATTTATTCTGCCGATGTTCTTTATATATTTTCTAATCAAATTCATAGATGGTTTTGATCCTCTTTTTTTGCAGGAACGTGTCGGGCAACATGAAGATAAAATGCATATCTATAAATTTAGAACAATGATTCCTAAAACTGAAAATATAACTAAACTTGGTGCAATTCTAAGAAGGTTTAGATTAGACGAAATTCCACAAATTATAAATATTTTCAAAGGTGATATTTCTATTGTAGGTCCAAGACCATTATATTATAATGAATACGAATTTTTAAATAAATATGTACCAAGCCACTCAGTACGAAGCATCATCAAGCCCGGATTAACCGGCTGGGCGCAACTAAATTTTAAAGCACCACCCACTTATTGTGTACAAAATATTGATCTAAAAAATAAACCCACAGATGAAATTTTTGATGCAGCTTTTAACCGCCTTGCCTATGATGTTTGGTATATAAAGAACAGATCACTTGCATTAGATATTGAAATACTTCTTAAAACTGCAAAACGCGCTTTTATTAAAGACAGCACTATAAAAGAATAATGTAAAAACCCCACCAATAGGTGGGGTTTTAGTTTTTGTTGAAAGAATTTACTAGAAAATAGCTTTTATGAAAGCCCCGACTCTGCTGTTAAAATATTTGATTGCAGAACCGGCATTTGTAGCACGTTCACGATACTGATACCAAACACCGGCGCTTAACCATTCTTTAAACTGGTAGCTAAATTCCGGGCGAACGGTGTAAACATCATCAGATCTCTTAATACCGGCATCATTTGCTTTAGGATAGGATAAATTTTCATAAGCCAAAGTTAAACCTGCGGTAAATTTATCCATAATTTTTTGTGAACCATATAACTTAACACCGGTAGAAATGAAATAACGGTTATTTGTATATAAAGTTTCTTCAAAATCTCTCGTACCGCTTAAGCGAAGTAAATTTTGTGTTGTAGGTTCCCAAGTAATTGCGACATTATAACCAAACAAATCCCCATAATTATCATAACCGGCTTTATCGTGGCTATAATTCCTGTAATTATAAGTGATTTTTGCCTCACCTGTTACTTTGGAGGCA
>JAZRHA010000018.1:0-10781 GCA_045644515.1 Elusimicrobiaceae bacterium
ACCTGCAACGCAACCACAACTTTCAGCAGCATGGGCCAAAACCGGCACAAGTGCTAATGCAAGAACAAATACTACAATTTTTTTCATGATATATCTCCTTATAAAAAGTTTATACTATTATTTTAATAAAAATTTAACTAATGAATCAAGCATGGAAAAGTTACAAAAGTTGACCGGCAAGATAATCTGCTACGATTTTATTTGCAGCAGGTGTATCTTGCGTAAAATTATGGTCAAAACCGTGCAAGGTCTTTAAGACTGCATTTTGGTAAATTTGGCTAAATTCCACACCGTATTTATAAGGCACAAGTTGATCTTCTTGGCTATGAATGATTAGAATAGGCCCTTTATACTTTCGGGCTATTTCATAAATCGGGACATTCGGTGTTGTTTGCAAAAAAGCACGACCCACTTTTAAACCATTAGACAAAATTATATATTCCGGTACATTTTTAGTGTCATATTTTGTCCCAAACAAATCGCCTTTGGCAGTATCTTCTTTTAATTCCGGGGCCGGGGACATTGAAACTATGGTCTTAATTTTATCTTCGCCGAGTTCACCTGCCAACATTGCGCTGACTACCGCCCCCATGGAATGCCCCGTTAGAGAAATTGTTTTTATGTTCGGTAATTTTGCAGCATATTGATAGACTTTTCTGGCATCTTCAAGTTCATTTGGGATAGTCATATCCAAAAAAGAGCCCTCGCTTTTGCCATGCCCGTTGAAATCAAAAAGCAGTGTTGCGATACCGCGCTTATTAAGCTGCGTGGAAAGGTCTGTTAATAGTTCCATTTCTTTATTTGCATTGAAACCGTGCATGATAATTACCAGCGGATATGTTTTCTTATTGGGGGTATTTAATACTGCTGATAATTTGCCATGATCGCCATGCAAAGTAAATTCTTTTTTAGATACACCGGCACACCCAGCAAATAACAAAAATGCGGATAAAATTATTAAACCTATTCTTTTCATACCAATATATTTTAACATTTTGGTAAAAACAAAAAACACCCCTAGCAAAGATTCCTAGGGGCGTGGTTACAAGAACAACAGATTTATAATTTCATTATCTTTTTTTGTTCCAAATTCTCATAACCTTCTGGGCAATGCGTGGAACAATAAACAGTTGGATTATTTTTTATAAACTCACGAACGCGGCTTAAAGTTTCAAGTGCTTTTTCTTTATCTTCAAAAATGATAGAGATAGCATTTCCTTTTAATGCCGCATCACAGTAAGTTACGTCTCCATGGAACATATAATATGTGCCGTTATCTTCTAAAATACCTACGGAGTTGCCTTTTGTGTGGCCTTCTGCCTGAACTAAAACCAAATTATCGGTAATGCGTTGGCTGTGCGGAAAGTTTTTATAAGGCCCGTCGGGAAACTCCACACGTACAATATTATCACCTGTTAATTTCATAGCATCGGCTTCTTTAGCGGCTATGTAAATTTTGGCATTTGGGAACATTCTAAGTTCACCTGTATGGTCGGGGTGTTTATGAGTTACAAAGATTTTAGTTACATCTTCCGGCTTATACCCCGCTTTGGTAAGTGCTTCTTTAAAAGTTGCAACTTTATCACCCATCCACAAAGCGGCATCTTCTTTTTTGGGTATATCTGCCGTTTCATTTGGAAGGCCTGTATCAGATAAAATTACATCCTTTCCGTCATCAATTAAAAAATTTTGTAAACTGGAACGGTACTTAACATTTTCGCATTGTTCCTTTGGGCGCGAACCGCCAAAAGCGAATGCCTGTGTCATAAAGCCACCATCATAATATTTTAGGGCGATAATTTTCATAAAAATCTCCTTAGGTAAAGATAACTTTATTTTAGCATATTATGGGTATGTGAAAAATTACAATTATTTTTGCCCTTTTTTCATTTTAAATATTGCGTAAGCAGTAATTATTGCTGTAAACACAAGTCCTAAAGGCCAGGCAATATAAGAAGGTAAATGCAAACACTCCGGTGCTATTAAGAAATAGGTTACACTTACAGCCGTCATAAAAATAGCCGGAACGAGAGTTATAAAATATTTTTGCTTTTTGCCGTATAGATAGAATGTGGCAGCCCATAAGACAATCATGGCTAATGTCTGATTTGACCAGCTGAAATAGCGCCAAATAATATCATAAGGCAGTTGGCTGATAATAACTCCGGCAAGCAATAAAGGAACACTTAAGCGCAAGCGTTTTAAGAAAGGTTTTTGGTCTACTTTAAACCAATCGGCAAGCACAAGCCTTGAAGCACGGAAAGCAGTATCGCCGGAAGTTATCGGGCAAATAATTACACCGACCATTACAAATAAAAGCCCAAAGGAACCTGCCCCTAATTTTAACGGGCCGATGGTTTTTAAACAAATATCATAAACTACGCCGGCTTGCCCGCTGGATTTAAGCATTTCTTGTAAGCCCGTCATAAGGCCGCCTGTTTTTGTGTAAATTGCACAACCGGCTGCTGCCCAAATAAGTGCGATAATACCTTCCATAACCATAGCACCGTAAAATACTTGGCGGGATTGATATTCGTTTGTTATGCAACGCGCCATCAACGGGGATTGAGTTGCATGAAAACCGGAAATTGCGCCGCATGCTACCGTCACAAACATAAGCGGCCAAACAGGTAAATGTGCCGGGTGTAAATTCTGCAAAGTAATTTCAGGTATTTGATAACCTTGTGCAAACATTCCGCCTGTAACACCAAGTGCCATAACTATCAAACAAATACCAAACACGGGGTAAATACGCCCGATAATTTTATCAATAGGCAAAAATGTTGCCATAAAATAATAAAGGAAAATAAGCGCAAGCCAAAAATAGGTATTAACTAAAATACTGTTTTGTGCAGCGTGGCTTTTGAATAAAAATACAAGCAAATTAGCCGGCCCAACAGCAAAAACCGTGCCCACCATAACAAGTAAAATTACGCTGAAAACGCGCATAAAATTACGCATGTGTTTACCAAGATAAATACCGGTAATTTCAGATATTGATTTGCCGTCATTACGGAGTGACAAAAAACCGCAAGAAAAATCGTGCACCGCACCGGCAAAAATCGTACCCAGAGTAATCCACAAAAATACACTCGGCCCCCACAGTGCACCGGCTATTGCCCCAAACACAGGCCCAAGCCCTGCGATATTTAAAAGTTGCACAAGCACCATGCGCCAAAGCGGCAGCGGCACATAATCTACACCATTATTAAAACGGACTGCCGGCGTTTTGGCATCCGTCGGGCCAAACACATGTTCCACATATTTAGCGTATGTAAAAAAGGACAGTATTAACAACCCTAAACATACAAAAAAACTTATCATAAATTCCTCTTAATTTATTTTACAATTTTTGGACATCCTCTTTGGATATAAATGCAAAAACCGCCCCTAAATTGAATCAGAGGCGGTTTGCAAAAACCAAAAATACTTAATCAATAAAATGCGTTAAAGTAATTGGCTCATATTCGGGTTCATCGACACCGTGTTTCTTTCCAAGTGCTATGCACTTTAAAAGCCAGGCCATATTTTGACCAAGCGTACGCATAGTTTGAAGGCCTTCCTTATCTTTACGAACATCACTCGGAGTAAAACCATGTACCATATTCCAATATTGTGAACCTACTACCAGCATATTGGTAATACCAAAATATTTATTTAAACGGTCAAAAGACGCAGTAGCACCGCCCCTTCGACATGACACCACAGCTGCCCCCAATTTACCTGCCATTTTATTTGCTTTTGTAAAAAATAAACGATCACAGAAAGAACATATTTGGCTTGCCGGCCCACCGTAATATACAGGGGAACCAAGAACAATACCGTCGAATTCTTCTAACCTTGCCCCAATTGCATTTACAGCATCATTGAATACACATTTGCCTGTCTGCCTACATTTACCGCATGCTATGCATTGTGCAATAGGCTTTGTGCCAAGGTGAAAAATTTCATAATTGATGCCGTTCTTCTTTAACGTTTTGGCAATCTCATGTAATGCGGTATAAGTACAGCCATCTTTATGTGGACTTCCGTTAACCAGTAATACTTTCATAAATTCTCCCCTTTTTATATTGACTACCCTTATTGTAGCATATTTAAATATGAAAAACCGTTATATTATAAATTACCATTTTGAAAATTTGATTAATGTGTTATTATGTTTTATTTGTTCTCCTTATCTTGTATAATAAAAGTATGAAAAATAAACCAAACCCAAATGCAATTTTCCCAAACCCGAAAATTCCAAGTTTATGCTATATAAAAAATGTTATCAAAAACCCGCGTATCATTGTGGGCGACTATACATATTATGATGATGTAGATGGTGCGGACCAATTTGAAAAACACGTTACACACTTTTATGACTTTATCGGCGATAAACTGATTATAGGCAAATTTTGTGCTATCGCCAAAGGTGTGGAGTTCGTGATGAATGGTGCTAATCACAGAATGGAGTGCGCGACAACTTACCCTTTCTATATTATGGGCGGCGATTGGGGAAATGCCCTGGCACCGATAAAAGAAGAATTACCGATGAAAGGCGATACGGTTATCGGTAATGATGTTTGGATAGGCCAAAATGTTACGATAATGCCGGGCGTACATATCGGCGATGGCGCAATTATTGGGGCAAATTCCGTAGTAGCAAAAAATATTCCGCCTTACTCTATTGCAGTTGGCAATCCGTGCAGGGTTGTAAAAAAACGTTTTGACGACAAATTAATTGATTTACTACTCAAACTAAAATGGTGGGATAAAAGCATTGAAGAAATTGATGCTCTTATCCCGATTTTATCTTGCAGCGATCTAGACAAAGTAAAACAAGAAATCAAAAAATTAGTTAAATAAAATACTGCTGACTATTGCATCTAAAAGCAAAATACCTTTTATTTTTTCTTAGCGGCTTTCTTAGCTTTTATCGGCACGGAAGATAATTGTTCCAATCTGGAATTTTTTATTTTGTTAGGAACGTAAGTGCCTTCCTTTACGGCTTTGGCAGTTCCCCAGAATTTTGCGGCAGATATTTTAAAGGGTTTTGATTTTCTTTTCCATTCAGGGTCATTTCTATAATGCCTGACAAAAATAATATTGCCTTTATCATCCGGCTCGCCAATAAAAGAAAACGAATCTTGGTCAATTTCAAATTTGCCGGGCAACTCTAATTCAGAAAATTTCATTTTACTCCCCCAAAACTAATCTTTTATAATTATAACAAAAATAATTATACTATTTCAAGTTTCACAACGGTAGAGCAAAATTCGTAAAACACGCAAGTAAAAAAATTATAGAATATAATTGTGTAATCTATAATATATTTTGGTTTGGAGATAATATGAAGAAATTTTTAATGATATTTTTAATAACTGCAGTTTGTTTTGTTCCGGCGTGGGCAAGTACAATTTCAGAAGACAAAACCGGTTTCGCGGAAATCAGTACCGTAATTGATGATGTGGTTTATGATATTCGCTATTATTCCTCAAATAATTTTACCGGTAATAAAATAAACGGCTATAAAGCGCCGCGTGCATATCTTACCAAAGAAGCCTTGTCTGCTCTTTCAAAAGCTGCTGAAGATTTAAGAAAACAAGGTTACCGCCTTTTAATTTGGGATGCATACAGACCGCAAAAAGCCGTAGATAATTTCGTCAAATGGATTAATGATCCGGCAGATGAAGGGGATAGAACTTTCTACCCCGAACTTCAAAAATCTAATTTACTTGCCGGCGGTTATATTGCAGCGAAGTCAGGGCATACACGCGGAAGTACCGTTGATTTAACAATAATAAAAAAAGACGGTTCATTTGTGGATATGGGCGGAACTTTTGATTTGTTTAGTGAAATTTCACATCCAAACTACCAAAAACTTACAAAAGAACAAAAAAGAAATAGGCATATTTTAAGAACTGCCATGATAAAAGCTGGTTTTAAAGGAATAAGCTCAGAGTGGTGGCACTACACACTCAAAGACGAACCTTATAAAGATACCTATTTCAACTTTGATGTAGAGTAAATAAAAATTTCATCTCTTACAACTGCCTAAAAATATTCTATAATATATACATATTAGAGTATGAAAAATAGAGGTTTTTCTTTATTAGAAATTTTGGCTGTTATTTTAATTATTGGGGTATTGGCATCTCTTTTGTTACCTATGTACAACAAAGCAGTTGAGCGTTCCCGTTCGGCTGAAGGACTCTTGTTATTACGTCGTTTATATGACTCTCAAAAAATTTATCAAACAGCACATGGAAAGTTCGCCAGTTCTTTTGCAGATTTAGACTTTACTTTTTCAGGAGAAAAAGTTACCTGCAAACAGAATAACAATTCCAAATGTTGGGGATATTATAATACCGAAGGATTAAAAGGTAAAATATGGTCCGTTGAATTGGAAAAAGGCAGTAATCCCTCTATTTCCGTAGGTCTTATTAGCGGTCCTTATGCCGGGGCTGGTTTTTTTATGCAATTAGAACGTGCATCCGGAATACAATACCCGCTTGAAAAAATAGCTTGCGTTGAAAATATTTTAGGTAAATTTAAATATAAAGGCAGAGAAGATTCTTACTGCGCAGATCTTATGGGTGGAAAATTTCATAGTAAAAGTTCTACTTCCCGTAAATACGAATTACCTTCTTAATATTAAAAATTTTAGTTATAAACTGCGGATAGCCCAATTTTTGGGATATAGATTATTAGCACGCTCCCCCAAATTTTTTATAAAGCCAAGCGGATGTTTCATATACGTAACAATTACAAAACCTTGTGGCGCGCCGGCTGGGAAAGATAAGGCCTCACGATGCAAATAATGTTGTGCTTGTTCCAAAGTAAGTTCAATATGCGGGTAAACATTTTTAGGCGAATTCAAAGAAAGCGCTTGTGCAGTCGTTGGTATTTGTTCCTTCCCTTTTTGTTCAGGCTGAGGATTCCCGTCTGATAATAAATGTATCAACTTATTTCCTTGTGCGTAACGCCGCGCGGAACTTGGCAAAGCAGTATGCCTGTTATATTCGCCTTTTTTGCGGAGTACAGTCATAAAAAGCCCCTCACTTTGTGTAAGACCTGGAATAAAGCGGTATACGGGGAAATTCCACCCATTTAATAAAGAGCCGGTAATTTGCCACTCCGGTTTTACAAAAACAGGCAAAATTTCGGCGCCTAGTTTTTCTTGAATAAAACGGACATTTTCTTCATTTTCCTTAGTATTAAAAGTGCAAGTGCTGTAAATAAGCAAACCGCCTGGGCGAAGGCAAGGCCAAATATCCTGTAAAATCTTGCGTTGGCGTTTTTGGCAAAAATTAACATTTGCGATACTCCACTCCTTTACCGCACCTTCCTCTTTGCGGAATAAACCTTCCCCCGAACAGGGGGCATCTACTAAAATGACATCAAAATTAAATTTAGTTTGCCTAAAATCTTGTGGATAATTATGAGTTACTAAGACATCCGTATGGCCTTGTTTAAGCATATTCTCAAGTAAAATATTTGCTCTGCGGCGATCAGGTTCATTACTGATAAGCATTGAACCTGGTGGGAGAGCTGCACGCATTAAAGTAGATTTTCCGCCTGGCGCAGCACATAAATCTAAAGCTAAAACAGGCGAATTAACATATTGCCGCAAAACGTGGTCCAAAAATAAAGAGCCGGCCTCCTGCACATAATAAACACCGGCGTGTAAAAGCGGGTCTAAAGTAAAATTTGGGCGCTCGTTTAACCAATAAGCCTGCCTACACCAAGGTACCTGTTTTGCTTCCGGGAAAATTTGTTCTTGGCGATATTTCCAAGGGTTGAAACGTATGCTTGTTATTGGCTTTTCATCAAGCGCTTTTACAAAACTTTGCCAACGCTCTGGGCCGAAAAGTGCGGAAGTATAATTAATAAATTCTTGTGGTAAATTCATAGTAATTTTCAGTCGCTAATATCCACATCAGGCGTAATTTGTATTTTATAATTAGGGTAAGCGTCTTGCACTTCTTCAAGCAAAATTTGAAGGGCCTTTTCTTTATCAATATCAAAACTTAAAACCACATCAAAGCGCAAAGATTTTTCTTCGATATTTGCATAAAAACCATGCAACTGCAAAGCCCAATTATATGCCAAAACTATTTGCTGGATATGGTTGCGTATTTCTGCTGCTAAACCGCCTTTTGTATTATAAGAATAAATACCAACACCAGTTAAAATTACACCTGTTTTGTGATAGACTTTTTCCTCTATTTTACGTGTTAAACGGTCCACTTCATCAACACACATAGTATCAGGCAATTCAATGTGCAGGGAAGCATAATTTTTATCCGGCCCGTAATTGTTTATCATCAAATCATAAACACCGCGGATCTCCGGCTCTTCGCTTAAAATTTGTTTTATTTCCTTACTCATCTTGGCATCTGCCCTTTGGCCTAAAATATCGTGTAAAGTTTCCCCCATCATTTTTACGCCGGCCTTCATAATTACAAAGGAAATTATAATACCCATATACCCCTCTAAAGTTATATGAAAGACCAAATAAAAAATTGCACAAGCCAAAACGGATGCGGATAAAATTGCATCAAAAAAAGCATCTTTCCCCGATGCAGTTAAAGCGCCGGAATTAACTTTTTTGCCTTGCTTTTTAACATAGCGGCTTAAAATTATTTTTACAATAACCGCCGCTGCAATAACAAAAAGTGTAACAAAAGTATAATCAGGTTTCTGCGGGTAAATAATTTTTTTGCAAGATTCAATTAGCGCAACAATACCGGCATAAAAAATAATCCCCGAAACAAGCAAAGAACTTATATACTCAATTCTCCCATGGCCGAGCGGATGCTTTTTATCCGGTGCTTTATTGGCGAGTTTTGCACCAATAATCGTAATAACAGAAGATAAAACATCAGATAAATTATTTACCGCATCCAAAACTATGGCAATAGAATTTGCAAGCAAACCCACGCCGGCCTTAAAACCTGCCAGCAAAATATTTGTAATTATTCCTACAATACTTGCCTTAACAATTGTCCTTTCCCTGATTATTAAAAGGTTCTTATCCATATAAGTATATTTTACTATATTAGAAAGTTCTTAATAAAATAGAGTGCCGGCCAAGCAAAGGCAAGCACTCTTACAATAGGGCTATAATCCGTTTATTTAAACATTCTGTGGATTATTGACGGTTTCCAAGGTGTTTCCGTGTAATTATAGAAAACTATAATACTTGTCGTATTATAAGAAAATCGAACTTCTACCCCCGTTTCGTTTACATATTTACAAGCGACATTAACATGTTCAACTCTTTGTAAATCAAAGTTATCTTTAATATACGTATATATTTTTGAGGGGATATCCCATTTAACCATATTTTCATATCTTTGTTTCTGAATTTCTTGTTCTTCCACAAATTTACGGTTTGGAAATCTTTTGCGTAATTTAACATTACGGTTAATATTCTTAAGTGCGAATTTTATCTCCTGTTTAATAGCCGAGGTAATTTCATTATCCGGCACAGGTGCCTGAATTTGTGTTTGCACATTTTCTCTTACGGTAACATTGATTGTTTGTGTGATTTGCGCATTAATACTTGTTTTGATATTTGCATCTATTTCAAAGTTACCGTCATCAAAGTTAAATGCAAGTAACGGTAAGGCCGTCGTACAAGTAATTAAAGTTAATATGTATTTTTTTATAATATCCCTAATATTTGTTAGTCCTAACTAACAATATTATAGCAAATATTATGCATACTTACACTAAATATTGGACCTACTGCCATTTTAGGCCTTTGGTACTATACAGCTAATTTGCAAGAAGTATGTAAATTTGTTACCATTTAGGTATACTGCCTACGATAAAGAGGTTTTATGAATAAAATAAATATCTGCTTTGCTACCGATAATAATTATGCCAAATACATGGGCCTTGCGCTGATGTCTATTTTAAAAAGCGCAAATAAAGAAGACAATTTGCATTTTTTTATATTGGATAACCAAATAAAGCAAGAAGAAAAGGATAAAATATCAAGTCTACAAAAAATAAAACCTTTTGAAATTACTTATATTCCAATAAACGAAGAAATGTTTGCAAATTTCCATGTCCATCAAAAAGGCTTAACTCTTACCGCTTATGCTCGCTTTTTTATTCCCAAAGTAATCAATGAAGATAAGGTATTATATTTAGATTGTGATATATTTGTCCGCAAATCTTTAGCACCGTTTTTCAATATAGACATTTCCAAATATTATATGGCAGGTGCTGTGGATTTCGCAGTAAAAGATAAATATTTAATCTCTAGGTTTAAGGACAAAACTTTGCTTGGGAATTATGTAAATTCCGGTGTCTTGTTAATAAATAACAAGAAATTTAAAGAGGAAAATATTGCAGATGCTTTGCTTAAATATGCTGCTAAAAACAGCCAAACTTTAAAGTATGCGGATCAAGATTGTTTGAATTATTTATTGCACTCTAAGATATTAAAGGTTAGTCCGACTTGGAATATGAGAAATTATTCTTATGATCCTTACTTGGTTTACAAACAACCCAATAAACAAGAAATTATTGAAGCGCAAAAAGACCCGGCCGTAAGGCATTTTAAGCCATGGAAACCTAATAATATCAGTGAATTTAGGCAAGAATATGTTGAAATGATGAAAACATCACCCTGGGCAGAATTTACGCCAAAAGATGATTTATCTTTTATAAATTTACTAAAAATTTTATATAAATATTGGTTAAGATATCCTGCTTGTTTTTTTACACCGAAGTTTTATATTCGCATAAAACATAAAGGTTTTAAAAATACCATTTGCGGAGTT
>JAZRHA010000019.1:0-2799 GCA_045644515.1 Elusimicrobiaceae bacterium
AAAAGCTACCCTGGGGATAACAGGCTGATCGGGCCCAAGAGTTCACATCGACGGCTCGGTTTGGCACCTCGATGTCGGCTCATCACATCCTCCCGCTGAAGCAGGTGGGAAGGGTTGGACTGTTCGTCCATTAAAGTGGTACGTGAGCTGGGTTCAGTACGTCGTGAGACAGTACGGTCTCTATCTGTTGTGTGCGTAGGTAACTTGAGAGGAGTTGTCCATAGTACGAGAGGGCCTGGATGAACGAACCTCCTGTATATCAGTTGTTCTGTCAAGAGCATAGCTGATTAGCGGTGTTCGGTAGGGATAAGTGCTGAAAGCATATAAGCACGAAACCCGCCTCAAGATAAGGTTACCCTGGACTTATGTCCCATAAGATCCCCGGAAGACCACCGGGTTGATAGGCAGGAAATGTAAGCATAGTAATATGTTCAGTTAACCTGTACTAATAGATCGTGAGGCTTGGCCGTATTCTTTAATCCCGAATATATCAACGCAGTTGATGTGTTCTAAAGGAAAACTTGGTTTTTCAATCGAAAGCGAATAATTTTCGTTCTTACCAAAGTGGGGTTAGTTCTCCCTGTTACTGGAAATGTTAATGGAAGGTAACTAAATAAAGGGGTAGGAATGAGACTGATGTTTATTCCGGTAAGGCCACACCCGTTCCCATTCCGAACACGGCAGTTAAGCTTACCAGGGTTGATGGTAGTAACACCCAATTCGGTGTTGTCAGAGTAGATCGATGTCAGTCTCATTGCTACCCTTTTTTTATTGTTTACTTCGTCTTTTTGGCTAATTTTAATTTTTTTCAAATTTCGGATACTCGGGGCTGCCACCCCTCACGGTATACCCTCATTTGAAAGAAAATTAAAATTATCTAAAAAATACTTGTAAACATTTTGGAATGTTAAATTGCGTCTGCTTTTTTCCTCTTTTTTATTTTTTTATGACTTCGGATAGTTCCGCCCTGCGGGCGTGTTAGCTCGGTATACCTTGCCTTGATAAAAGCAAAAATTTCCTCAAAAATACTCGTAAAAATTTGAATACTCTTAAAATATTTATAAATAAATAAAAGCCATTAAGAAAAATACTTAATGGCTTTTACCTCTTTATAAATTTTCTTTTACTTCTTTTTATTCTTTTTCCTAAACAAAAGTTTTACTATGGTTCTGTAATAAAATTTTTTTATTGCAAAAAACAGTCCATATTGTAGAATTAATTTTGCTCTGAATTTTTTTCTTTTCTTTTTTAGAGTAAAACGTTCTTTTTCTATAGAAGATAATTGCTTATTTGCATCACCTTCAAAAACTAAATGTGGGATTATGCCATATACATTTACACCCAATATTGATTTAAAAGTTTCCCACATATCCGCTTCAAATTTTACAGGCGTTTGTATTTTTGATATTCTTTTAGCTGCTTCTTTATTTATAACATAGCCGCAAGTGCAGTAAGATCTATAAATTTTATACATATTGCCCAAAGGGGTTTCCTTTTTTGTTAAAGGCAGATAGTCTATCATATAAGACAATAAATAAACATTCGGTTTGTTTTTGTCGTCTGATTTTTCCAAAAAATCAAGCATAGGTATAACATCTTTTGAAACAATGACATCATCTTCTAAAATAAAAGCAATAGGAATATCTTCCTTTATCATTTTATTGTAAATATTTACATGACTTAAAGCACAACCTATTTCTCCGAGGGACAAAGAACAATTAGGATAATCATAAACTAAATTTTTTAAATCTTCTTTTGAGAGGTTTTTACCGTAAACAGCGGGTATTGTTTCCGCATTTAAACTAAATTTTTTAGTTTGTTCTAACATTTTCTCTCTTTTAATAGTATCTTTTTCTAAATTAACTATAAAAGTTTTCATAAGGGGTATTTCCTCTATCTCGTAAAATTTTAGTTAATCCTTTTTATGTGTTTCCCAGTTGTAACTGTCGCGGCACATGTCTTCTAAATTATATTCTGCTTTCCAGCCGAGTTCATCAAATGCTTTTTGTGCATTGGCAAAACAGGCGGCAATATCACCGGGGCGGCGGGCCTTAATTTGATAAGGAATTTTTACATTATTTACTTTTTCAAAAGTTTTTATTACTTGCATGACGGAATACCCTTGCCCGGTACCAAGATTATAAATTTTTAAACCAAGTCTATCCTCTATAACTTTTAGGGCTTTTACATGCCCTTTTGCTAGGTCAACAACGTGTATATAATCGCGCACACCGGTACCGTCCGGGGTATCATAATCATTACCGAAAACATTTAATTCTTTCCTCTGCCCGACGGCGACTTGCGTTATATAAGGCATTAAATTATTGGGTATGCCGTTTGGATTTTCCCCGATTAAGCCGGATTTATGTGCGCCGATAGGGTTAAAATATCTAAGGAGTGCAATATTCCAATCCGGATTAGCGGTATGAAGGTCAATTAAAATTTGCTCAATCATGCTTTTAGTCCAACCGTAAGGATTTGTGCAAGTACCCTTTGGGAAAGTTTCGTCAATAGGGTTTGATTTTGGGCTGCCGTAAACAGTTGCAGATGATGAAAAAATAAAATTATGGCAATTATATTTTTTTAATACTTCAAGTAAAACAAGTGTTCCGTTAATGTTATTATCATAATATTCAAGCGGTTTTTGGCAAGATTCACCGACTGCTTTTAACCCGGCAAAATGTATACAGCAATCAAATTTATTTTCAGAACACAATTCTTCCAAAGCTTTTTTGTTACGGATATCTATATTAAAAAAAGGTACTTCTTTGCCGGAAATTTTTTCAATATTTTTTACAA
>JAZRHA010000020.1:0-16026 GCA_045644515.1 Elusimicrobiaceae bacterium
TGGTGTGACGGGCGGTGTGTACAAGGCCCGGGAACGTATTCACCGCGGCATGCTGATCCGCGATTACTAGCAATTCCAACTTCATATAGGCGAGTTGCAGCCTACAATCTGAACTGGGACCGTTTTTAGGGATTTGCTCCATCTCGCGATATTGCTTCCCTCTGTTAACGGCCATTGTAGTACGTGTGTAGCCCAGGTCATAAAGGGCATGATGATTTGACGTCGTCCCCACCTTCCTCCATCTTGTCGATAGCGGTCCCGATAGAGTGCTCTTGCGTAGCAACTATCGGCAGGGGTTGCGCTCGTTGCGGGACTTAACCCAACATCTCACGACACGAGCTGACGACAACCATGCAGCACCTCTATAGGCTCCCTTGCGGGTCGCTTCTACTTTCATAAAAGCTACCACCTACAGTTCAAGCCCAGGTAAGGTTCTTCGCGTAGCGTCGAATTAAACCACATAATCCACCGCTTGTGCGGGCCCCCGTCAATTCCTTTGAGTTTTAACCTTGCGGCCGTACTCCCCAGGCGGATAACTTAATGCGTTAGCGTCGGCACGGAAGGGGTCGATACCTCCCACACCTAGTTATCATCGTTTACGGCTAGGACTACCGGGGTATCTAATCCCGTTTGCTCCCCTAGCTTTCGTGCTTGAGCGTCAGTAAAGGCCCAGAAGACCGCCTTCGCCACCGGTGTTCCTCCTGATATCTACGCATTTCACTGCTACACCAGGAATTCCGTCTTCCTCTGCCTCACTCAAGAAATTCAGTTTCTGTTGCAGTTTCTGGGTTGAGCCCAGAGATTACACAACAGACTTAAAATTCCGCCTACGCGCGCTTTACGCCTAGTAATTCCGAGTAACGCTTGCCACCTACGTCTTACCGCGGCTGCTGGCACGTAGTTAGCCGTGGCTTATTCACAGGGTACCGTCATTTGTTTCTTCCCCTGCAAAAGAAGTTTACAATCCGAGAACCTTCGTCCTTCACGCAGCGTTGCTGGATCAGACTTTCGTCCATTGTCCAAAATTCCCCACTGCTGCCTCCCGTAGGAGTGGGGCCCGTATCTCAGTGCCCCCGTGGCCGGTCGCCCTTTCAGGCCGGCTATCCGTCGTCGCCTTGGTAGGCCGTTACCCTACCAACTAGCTGATAGACCATAAGATCGTCCGAAAGCGAAAAACCTTTAAGAAGAAAGCGATGCCGCTTCCAAATATTATGGGGTATTAGCGAACCTTTCGGCCCGTTATTCCCCACTTTCGGGTAGATTTCTTATGTATTACTCACTCGTCTGCCACTAGAATTATCCAATGTATTGCTACATCGAATAATCCCCGTTCGACTTGCATGTGTTATGCACGCTGCCAGCGTTAACTCTGAGCCAGGATCAAACTCTCCATTAAAATTAAAAACCGTTAAACAATTTCTTGCTTAATGATTTTTAATCACTTAACGAAGATTTGTTGACTTATGACTCTATTAGTTTTGTACTACTCTTTTGAATTTACGTTGGCTTATATATAAGGTATATATAAGTTAATTGTATGAATGTCAGTTTAATTAAGTTCCATCAGTATAACTGATTTCTCTTGCTTCAAACTGCCCATTCGCACATTTGCGATCAAATTTTCAGAGAGCGAAATCTCCTTGGCTGTTTTCCTTCCGGATTAACAACCTGGAAATTTTTGCGTTTCTCACAACCGTTTTTAGGTTATAAGAATATTATATAAAATTTTTCTACGTTTGTCAAGTTTTTCTTTTTTACCGTCGAAAAACTCAACTTTTAAAATCCCTAAACTTTTGCTTAGGGTACTGATTTTTAAACTAGCATGACCTGCTTTAAAATCTGTTGAAACTAAAAAACTAAAAAGATCAAATTTATTTTTGTTACCTAATTATTATAGCATTTATTTTTAAGCTTGTCAATATTTTGTTTCAAGGTCTTAAATTTGCTTTAAATATTTTAGCAGTTATTTAGGGGGTTGTCAAGCGCTATGCTGATGCAACGCCGAAAATTTGCTTTATCTATATTCTAGCAGAAGATTTAAGTTTGTCAATTACTGTTTCAAGTTCTTAAAAGAGCTACCTAATTATTATAACATAAACAGAGCGAAATGTCAACCCCCTTTTTTTTATTCCTTTTAAAAAGGGTCTAACTTTGCGTCTGGGCAGAGGTACTTGTGTACTTGCGATATATAAAGTATAGCATAACTTTTAAAGTTTGTCAAGGGGTAAATATGAAGTCTGCAACTTTTATTCTTTGCCGTCGAAGTCTTTTTGGTAAATTTTAGTTTTTTCGCTCCTAAAGTACCGAGATGTCGCTTCGCGCCACGTTCTTCTTGGTACTCTTCGTCGCGGAAAAAACTAAAATTTTCTCAAAAATACTTGCCGGGTTTACAGTATTGGTTTGGCCTTAATCTTCAAATGTTATTTGAAGATCATATCTTTCTTTTAATTTATTTTTATGTTTCTTTATATATTCTTTTGCAAGTTGTTCTTCTTTTGCATTTTCTTTTTGTTTTTCTTTATACTTTTTTGCAATATCTGCGTAATTTTTATCAGCCGGAGAAGTAACTTTGAATGTCTTATTTTCCGGTACATATTGTAAATAACTGTTTGGCGGAACATCGGTAACATCAGCAAAATACGTAATATGCTTTTTACTTTTTATATCAAGGAAATCAATAGCAATATATTCATTGCAATTTCCGTGTAAACTTCCTATTTTACCATTACCGATAATAATTTCATTTGGTACTTTATTTTTCTGTAAGGATATCCCTTCTGTTAATAAATGATACCTAAATGAGAATCCTTCTACTGTATCCCCATAAATAAAATAGTCATATACATCACGAGTTCCATAATAACTATCCGAATATCCACCGCAAATTGGATAATAAATATGGTCTTTATAAGAATATTGTTTATATTTATCACAAGATTCAAGTTTAATATCTTTCCCTGAATATTTTTGTGATAATTTTGATTTTTTGTTATATAAACAGTATAGAGATTTTGCATTGGCTAAACGTTTCATATTCTCTTCTCTTTCATAACGTCCACCGGGAAAATTATCATTATTTGTATTAGTCGGTATATTCGTTTTTAATCTTTTTGATTCTTCATTTAATGCAGATACTTTGCTGGGTATATCTTTTTTATAGGACTCATCTTTATTTGAAATTACCTGAACTTCTTTTGTTTCAGGTATAAATTTAAGATAACTGCCCGGCGGAACATCTGTTACATCATATCCGTATGCACTTCTAAATCTATAATCGTAATTACCATATACTTCAACATATTCTCTGCAATCAGAAACGAAACTGTTTACATCATATTTTGCATTTTCTTGCCTATTACTAATGGTGTGATCATAACAAGTTTTGTCAGGTACCATAAGACCTGTTTCTTTATCCGGATTAAATCCACCGTTTGGGAATAAATCGCATGTATCTTGTCCGTTAATATTAGCATCTGTTAAATATTTATAACTAGGATTTACCGGCGGTTTATATTTAAAACTAGAGCTACCCCCGCGGTAAGGTATTTCTTTTAATGCTAAATTTTGCCCTTTATATTCCATAGATATATTTGATTTTATATTATAAAAACATTGCAAAGAGTTTACTTGAACGCGAGACATTTCATGAGTTTCTTGCGGAGTATAGTATATTATTACATCTGCCTTAATATTTTGCGGAACTAAAGCCAAAAAACCTAATAAAATAAAACCTAAATATAATTTTTTCATAAAACCTCCGAGTTAAAACATTAAATTCGTAGGGAAAGACCCCAGCATCTCTTGCGCCTGCATAAACAATAAATATGTTCTATAACAAAACCAACCTGTCAAAGCAAGGAAAATAATAGTGTAAATAATTTTTGCCGGGCGTTTTAATGCAGGCGAATACCAAACAAAATATAAGTTAAAAGGCCCAAGAATAAAGAAAAGTAAAATAATACCGATATGCCTATAATATATAGGTATATGTTTGCCTTGCCCTGCACCGCAATATTTGCAGTAGTTATCAAACTCGCCTATATCGCTTTTGCATTTCCAACAAATCATATATCAACACCCTTTGCACGCAAAGTGCTTTTTATTTTTGAACGCGCACGTGCGGTTTTTGCCGCCTCAAGCCACTGGCGGGTAGGTTCGGCATTTTTGCGGGTTTGGATTTCGCAAATATCGCCGCTTTTTAATTCATAGGTCATCTTCACCATTTTGCCGTTTACCAAAGCCCCGCTGTAATGCAGGCCGATTTCGGAGTGTACCAAAAAAGCAAAATCTAAAGGTGTTGCATGTTCGGGCAAGACTTTAACTTCACCTTGCGGAGTGAAGATAAAAACTTGTTTCAAATTAATATCTGTTTGGAAACTTTCAATAAATTCGCGCGGTGCAGTAAGGTCGCGCTGCCACTCTATCCATTGGCGTATCCAATTTAATTTTTCGTCTAAATTAGGGTCTTCTTTTGAGCCGAGTTTATAACGCCAATGTGCCGCGATACCATATTCGCAGGTGCGGTGCATTTCTTCGGTCCTGATTTGCACTTCAATAAGCGAGCCTTCATATATAATAGTAGTATGTATGCTTTGATACATATTCATTTTAGGCATGGCAATATAGTCGGTAAAAGTACCGGCAAGCGGTTTAAAATTTGCATGCAAAGCACCTAAGGCGCGGTAACAATCAAGTTTAGTATCAGTAATAATTCTAACACCCAGTAAATCTTGAATTTGGGAAAACGCTATTTCATGGCTTTGCATTTTGCGGTAAATGGAATAATAATTTTTAACACGTGCAAGCAAGCGGTGCGGTATTTGTTCTTGCTCCAAAACTTTATCTAAAGCCTCTTTAAAAGCCTCAAGTTTTTTATTTAAATTTTCAGAGCGGGATGCAACCCCTTTTTTAATTTCGTCATACTCCAAAGGATGTAAATATTTGAAAGACAAATCTTCAAGTTCGTTTTTTAAACTGAACATTCCAAGACGTTGTGCCAAAGGTGCGTATAAAGAAATTGTTTCCTGCGCCTTTTCAATTTGCCTTTGTTTTGGGAGCGCATCCAAAGTTTTCATATTATGTGTTCTATCGGCCAGTTTAATTAAAATTATGCGTATATCATGGGAAACGGAAATTAACATCTTGCGCCAATTTTCAACTGTTTCTTCGTCGGTTGAAGTGCTTTCAAGTTTATCAATTTTCGTTAGGCCTTCCACCATTAGCGCAACTGTTTTATTAAAATTTGCTTCAATTTCTTTGACGGTCGTCGGTGTATCTTCCACCGTATCATGCAAGAGCGCTGCGGCAATAGTATCCGCATCAAGTTTATGCTCAAGCAAAATTTTTGCGACTTCGCAACAATGGATAAAAAACGGTTCGCCCGTTAAACGTTTTTGCTCTTTGTGGGCTTCTTTTGCGAAGTTAAAAGCCTTTTCAATAATGGCTGTATCTTGCGTAGAATACTGTTTAAACCCGTCAATAATTTCCTTTAAATAGTCTTGCATAAATCCTCTAAAATCACTTGTGCTGATTGTTTGGCAACAGGCGGCGCACCGAGTTTGTTCCTAAGTTCAAGCATGGTTTTGCGCATATTTAAATATTTTGTTTTATCGCCTAAAATACCAAGTATTTCTTTTGAAATTGCTTCAGGGTTAACATCTTGTTGGATAAACTCGCGCACAACTGCTTTATTGCTTAAAATGTTTACCAAAGATATAAATCTTACTTTAATTATCATCCTAACTATTGCATAGGTTATGAAAGATGTTTTATATACAACACTCATCGGTAAACCAAGCAAGGCATTTTCCAAAGTAGCGGTGCCGGAACATGTTAAAACAAAATCCATAGTACGCCTGATTTTAAAATCTTTTTCACGAACAATTTGCATTTCTTTTTTGTTTGCGCCGGTTAACTGAAAAAGTTTTTCATCAGTCACTTCCGGTACTGCAAACATAAAACATTTTGCGTTTTTGTAAACTTTTTTAATTTCCTTAAAAACATCAAAAAATATTTTACTGTGCTTTTCAATTTCCGCCGGGCGGCTGCCCACCATAAGGCCGAAATTCCACGCCGCATCTTTACCTTCTTTATAATTAATTTCAAGCGGTTCGGGGACAGTATCCAAAAGAGGGTTGCCGAAAAACACCGGGCTGCCGCCATGTTCTTTATAAATATCTGCTTCAAACGGAAAAATGACAAATTGTTTTCTTGTAAGTTTTACAATTTCTTTTGCGCGGTAACGCCTTGATGCCCAAACCTGCGGGCAAACATAATAGTAGGCAGGAATATTTTCCGCCTTAGCAAGTTTTAAAATTTGATGGTTGAAACCGTAGAAATCAACTGTAATTACGGCAGACGGTTTAGTTTCTTTTAAATAATTTTTAACAAGTTTATATAGATTTATCCAAGTAGGGAATTTTTTAATTACGGCATCAAAACCGGCGGCACCTTTGGTAATAAGGTCATACAAATAATTATCGCTAAGTGCCTTCATGCGAAGACCGCCGATAGTATCAATTTTAATTTCCGGTGCCAAGGTTTTTATGGCGGATATTAAATTAGCCGCGTGGACATCGCCTGAGATATCGCCGGCTACCACCAATATTCGTCTTTCTTCCATATATAAATTATAGCATTAAATGGTATAATTTAGGTATGAAAGAAAGAACTTTAATCTTAATTAAACCAGATGCCATAAGCAAACGCTTAACAGGCATTATCCTTGACCGTATTGAGCATTTAGGCCTTGATATGAAAGCCGCAAAAGTAAGAATTATGACGGAAGAACTTGCCCGTGAACATTATTCAAACCTTGCCGGCAAACCGTTTTTACAAGATGTAATTAACTTTATGCGCGGCGATTATAACGGTATTAAAGACCACCGCATTTATGCTTTTGTTTATGAAGGCGAGGATGCAATTTCAAAAATCCGCACTTTGCTCGGTGCAACTAAGCCGGAAAATGCCGCACCCGATACTATCCGCGGGGCTTTCGGCTATACTAAAGGGGATACAATGTTTAACTGCGTTCACGCATCCGGCACGCCGGAAGATGCCGCACGCGAAATTGCACTTTGGTTTAAACCTGAGGAGATTATTGCCTAATGCGTAGATTATTTTTTTTAATTTTATTTTGTTTATGCTTTGCAAGTGCTTGGGCAGAAAATAATGCCGTTTTCGGTACAAGTGATGAATGGAATATTGCCGGAACTTTCTATCAGGGTGAAAGTGATAAATGCGTAATTTTACTACACGACTTGGAAAAAAACCGCGCGGAATTTGCCACCCTCAGCGGAAGATTAAGAAATGAAAATTTTTGCTATATTTCTATTGATTTAAGAGGGCATGGTTACAGTACCAATAAAGGTAAATATGACAGTTTTGAAAAGACCGGCCAAAAAAATGAATTTAATAAAATGACGGAAGATGTTGCAAGCGCAATACAATATTTAGAAGGGAAAGGTTTTAACGAAGAAGATATTTATATTTTAGGAACAGGGCTTGGCGCAAATGTAGCCGGGAAAAGTTTATCAAAATACCCTAATATCGCCGGGGTTGCAATGATAACCCCTTCCTTAAAGCAACGTGATGTTGTAACTTTAAGCGGTATAAAAAATTATAAAGGGCCGGTGTTTATCGGCGTTTCAACCGAAGACAGAAAACAATTTATGGAAGCAAGTTTTATAAGAAATGCTGCCTTCTTGCATTCAGGGGCAGGCAAAGTAACCTTCCAAACTGCTTATAATTTGAAAGGTACAGCCATGCTTAATAAATATATGCTGCCGGCGTTAATACAATGGTTTAAAACACCTACATTACCGGAAGTTAAATCCGATATAGTAACAATATCTGCGGCAGAAGAACAAACTGTGGAGCAAGATTATGCTACCTCTTTTAACGGAGACTGAAGCCTTAAATAAAAATTCACAAAACTTTGATAAGCTGCCAATAAACAAAATGGCTGAAGTGATGTGCGCAGAAAATTTTGTTGCCGCTAGTGCCGTACAAAAAGCAAAAAAAGAAATTATTAAAGCCGCAAAACTTGTTGAAGAAACCTATAAAACCAATGGTAAAATCATTTTTATTGGTGCAGGGACTTCCGGCCGTTTAGGCGTTTTGGAAGCCGCGGAATGCCCCCCCACTTTCAGCACACCAAAAAATTTATTTACCGCATTAATTGCAGGCGGAAATAAAGCAATTTTTGAATCTGTAGAAGGTGCGGAAGATAATGCCGCGCAAGGTGCAAAAGATTTCCTAAAAATTGCAAGCAAAAAAGATTTGCTAATCGGTATCGCTTCAAGCGGAACTACGCCTTATGTTTTAGGGGCAATAAAAGCCGCAAAAAAACATGGGAATAAAACCGTGTTTATTACCTCAAACAAAACTGCAAAAAAAGTAGGTGCGACAGTAACAATTTATTTAAATACTGGTGCTGAAGTTATAAGCGGTTCAACGCGTTTAAAAGCAGGGACGGCACAAAAACTTGTGCTTAATATGATAACTACTATCACTATGGCGCGCGTCGGTAAAATATACAAAAATTATATGGTGGACTTGCAGGCCAAAAACGAAAAATTAAAAAACCGCGCCGTGCGTTTGATTGCACTTGCCGCAAATATTGGTTTGGAAAATGCAAAAAAGTATGCCACAAAAACAAATTTTAATGTTAAAGAAGCAGTTGTTATTGCAAAACTTAAAGTTAGCCAAAAACAAGCAAAAGAAATTTTAAAAAAGAATAAAGGGTTTTTAAGAGGTGCTTTAAATGAATAAATTTACTTTGGGGTTAATGAGCGGCACTTCTGCCGACGGTTTAACTTTGGCACTCTTGGATGTTAAAGCAAAAAAACTTATATGTTTTAAAAATTATGCTTACCCCAAAAATTTGCAAAAAGAAATTTTGCAAGCACCTGCTTACAGCACCGCGCAACTTGCGGAACTTAATTTCAAGCTAGGTAAAATTTACTTAACGCTTACGCAAAAATTTTTAAAAGAATTTAAAATAAATAAAAGTAATATTTCCGTTATAGGTTTACATGGGCAAACTGTTTACCATAATGCAAAAACGCCTTGCACTTTGCAAATCGGGGAAGCTGCATTTTTGGCAAAAAATTTAGGTATAACGGTTGCAAATAATTTTAGGCCGTCTGCTATTGCTTTAGGCGGGCAAGGTGCGCCGCTTGTACCGATTTTTGAAGATTATTTTTTTGCAGGCAAAACGCCAAAGATACTTTTAAATATCGGCGGTATTTCAAATGCCTCATACGTGCAAAAAGGCAAAACTTTCGGCTTTGATTGCGGGCCCGGAAATGTTTTAAGTGACTATGCTACTACAAAATTAAGCAAGGGTAAAAACAGTTTTGATAAAAACGGTAAAATTGCCGCCACCGCAAAACCCGATATAAGCAAAGCGCAGAAAATCGCAAAAGATTTCAAGTATAAAAAAATAATTTCTTTAGACCGCCAAGATTTTACAGAACCGTTTTTTAAAAAATATTTCCCAAAAATAAATTTAAAAGATATTTCCACTTTGAATTATTTAACTGCTTTAATAATTGCGCAAAATATCAAAAAGTTTATTCTTAAAAAACACAGTGTAAAAGATTTATATGTTTCAGGCGGCGGTGCATATAATAAAACTTTAATTGATAATCTAAAAAATTTATTGCCGCTTAATATTAAAATTTTAGACACTTTAAACCCTATGGCTAAAGAGGCCGCTTGTTTTGCTTACTTGGCGCATTTAACTTTAAATAAAATCCCTGTAAACAAAAACTTGCTTGGTACAAGAAAAAATACTATTATAGGGGTACTGAGTTTGCAATGAAAACAAACCGCTTGATATTCCCCGGCTTTTGGTTCGGGAAAAGTTCAGTAGAAGACGCTAAAGAACTTGCAACTTTGGGCGTTGGCGGTTTTTGTTTTTACGGCGGTACACCTGAGGAATTGAAAAGTCTAATTGATATTTTGCAAAGCCTTGCGCCGCATCAATTATTAATGGCGGCAGATTACGAAACCGGCCTTGGCCGTTGGCATGAAGGTTTACCGATACTACCTACAAATTACACTTTAGGCCTCGCAGACAGGGAAGATTTAGCATTAAAAAAAGGGTTTTTGACCGCAATACAAGCGCGCGAACTTGGCATAAATTGGGTTTTTGCGCCCGTCGTAGATTTGGCTGATACGCCAAATAACCCTATTGTAAACACGCGTGCGTTTTCCGCAGATGCAAAAACAGTTGCACGCTTGGCAAGATCATTTTCCATAGGCCTTTCAGATGGCGGATGCTTGAATTGTTTTAAGCATTTCCCGGGGCATGGCAGTACAAAACAAGATTCACATTTAACTTTACCTGAAGTTACAAAAAAATTATCTGCTTTAAAAGAAGAAGATTTGCTGCCTTACCGCGAACTTATAACAAGGGCGGACAGTATTATGGTTTCGCACCTTCTTGTTAAATGTTTGGATGATAAGATGCCGGCAAGTTTTTCTAAAAAAATCATGATGAATTTGCTCCGTAAAACCATGTTTTATAAAGGTCTGATTGTAACTGATGCTTTGACGATGAAAGCGACAAACGGCCTAAACCCCATAGATGCTTTTAAAGCCGGGGCGGATGTTTTACTTTGCCCGGAAGATCCTTTTAAAACCATTAAAGATTTAGAACAAGCCATTAAAAAAGACAGCAGTTTAAAGGAAAGGGTTTTTTATTCTATCTCCACGCAAGAAATGATGATTGCCCGTTTAAACACTATGCACCCCTTGCCGAGCAGAAATATAGAAATTGCTTGCAAACAGTTGGATAAAGAAACTGCTTATAGCGTATTACAAAAATTAAACCCGCAAATAAATTTAAATAAAAGAAACAATATAAATTATTTAATTTTAGACGAAAAAGCACCAACAGATTTACCGCCGTTTTTAATGACATTAAAAGAAAACGGTTTTAAATTAACACCTTATAAAGAAGGCAAGCAAAGCACCTTCCTGCTTGCTTTGAATTTTGATGATTATGCCGCATTTAAAGGCACTGTTAATTTGAACAAAAAACAAAAACAACTTTTGCAAAAAGCAATTGAAAAATCAAAGACTTCAGTCCTCATCAGTTTTGGCAGCCCATATATAAACGAGGGCATTAACGGATTATCTGCCTTCTTGCCACTTGCAAGCAAAGGCAAGGATTTCCAAATTGCCGTAGCGCAACATTTATCCGGCTTTTTAGATTTTTAATTTTACTAGGTTAATTAAAATATATGAAAATAAAACACAAAAAAATTTATATTTCTCTAGTTCTCTTATTCGGGTTTTTTATATTTGTTCCGCGAATTGCTTTGGCGGACGCGCCTTATTATTCAGCAGGAGCAATAAAGAAAATAATAAAAGATAAAAAGAAACGAAAAGAAATGAAAAAGGAATATATTTCTTGTCTGCAAAATTACAAATCAAAACTTCCTATGGAATATAATGGGCAAAATTTGAAACTTGAATATAAAGAAATTCGTAAGTATCTTGTTAATATGTGGACTAAGAACGTAGATTATTGGTTTGAAACTAAAAATGATTATTTTGTGGATGTAGATACTCCTACAGGAACAAGTGTTTTAAAATTGCAATCATTAGCACATGATTGCGAAACTGAATATCTTACTATTATCTGGTGGCCGCCGATAACTGTAAATGTAACAAATGTCAAACCAGGCAGCCATTTAAAACTTGTGCAAGGAACAGATGAAGTGCAAGTTTTACCACCTAATGAAAAGGGCCATAAAATATTTAATAAACGTGCTATATTTGATGAATTATATGCACAAATAAAAAATAGTTCAAAAACAAAAGAAGAAAAAGATTTAAAATGTTTAAACGATAAAAAACCAGAATTACGTGAATATACAGGGCCTAATCTTAAACCGGAACCCATAAAATCTAAAGATAAAAAACATTGTCTTGCAAGATATTCGGGGTTTATTCATACTTTACCTAAGACTCAAAATAAATATGAATGGTGTTATGGTGCTCAAAACAGTTTCGTTTGTGATTGTGAAGAATATATAGAAATACGTGAAGGTGATTATAAATATTATAATGTTACTAATGTTCCGCCTAACAGTATTTTAGAATATGTACCTGAAACCCAAGAAATGAAAGTTTCCCCTATTACGACAAAAATTATTGAAGCAAGATTAGAAGAAGCATTTTTAAGAAAAGATGCATTAATGTGTATATATAATAAGAAGTTAAATTTACCTCAAAAATATACAGGACCCAATTTAAAATTACAATCAGGAGAAAAACCGGGGAAAATATTTTTTGATACAGGATTATTATATTCTCATGCGCATACACACAAGGACCCTTTTCCCAGAGAATTTTATGGCATTGAAGATGTAAAATTTTATTCTAATAATGTTAGAGTTACAGCTTATGAATCGGATGTGTTATTTGACAAGACGGAATGTGAAGAACATATGGTATATGGCGGTAAATATTTTGATATAACAAATGTTCCGCACAATAGCTATCTTAAATATATTCCGGAAACTAGAGAAATACAAGTTTTACGTTCTGAAAATAACACTTACAAACAAAATATAAAAGACAAAATAAAAAAGATGGAAGATAAAACAAAAGAAGCACAAGATAGTATTTCTACCGGGGATCTGAAATTAATGATTAAAAATTTAGAGGAATTAAGGAAAATTCTTGATCAAAAAATAGATTTATACTACAACGAAGATACAGTAAAACAAATAGTGAAAGAAAACAATAAATAAAACCAAACCCAGCACGCAAGTCTAGCAAGTATTTTGGTGATAATTTAAATTTTATCTTTGACGACGAATACCCAGAAGTATAGGAGCGAAGCGATTTTCGGTATTCTAGGAAAAGAAAAATTTAAATTAGCCCAAAAGACGCCGCTAGCAAAGAATGGAAACTGCATATTTTAAATTTGCTATCATTTATATATGACAACTACGTACTTACCTAACATCTCCGCCAGCGCTTTTTTTATCCTAAACACCTTAAAACAAAAAAGCGTACACACCTTTTTTGCCTGTAACAGCGAAGAAGAACTTGAAATTTTTGAAGCCGCTTATAAAACTTTTGTACCAAAAAATTTCAATTATAAATTTTTAAGTGTGTATGAAGATAAATTTTCTTTATACTCCGCTTTGGAAACAATTTTGCAGTCAAAAACACCGCTTTTTATTGCAACAACTTACAGCGCTTTAAAACAAGAAGTAGCCGGGAAAAAAGATTTCGGTGCGCAAATTCTAAAATTGCAAAAAGGGCAAACAATTAACCGCACCGAACTTGTAAACACTTTACATAAATTAAATTATAAACGCGTTGATTTCGCGGAAGCCCCAGCCGATTATGCCTTGCGCGGCAGTGTGCTTGATATATTCCCGATAAACGCGCAAAAGCCCTGCCGTCTGTATTTTAGGGTAAATACTATTGAACAAATTTCCGCATTTGATTTGGATACGCAAAACACCGTTGAAGAAATAAATGAACTGCTTGTTTTGCCTTTTGAATTTGAAATTACCCCCTCCACATTACAGCGTTGGCTTAAAGATTTTAAACCTTATTTTTATGAGCCACCACAAAATACGGGTGGTAAAAACGAGGCCGAAATTTTAACTGCTTTACCGTCTAAAGACGGTGCTGACAGTTTCTTGCGTTCACCGCTTGATTTTAAGGCAAATTTTGCATTATTTGATAATGAAATTTTTACCTTAAATAAAAAGAATATCAAAAGCACTTTCTTTTGTTTAAACAAAGGGGAAATGGAACGCTTAACGGAGGTTTTCCAGGACTATGACAATTTAAAAACTTTGCCGCTCGCCGTAGCACCTTTGCAAGAAGGTTTTTACAGTACAAAAGAAAATTTTGCTTTTTTTACTTCCGCGCAACTTTTAAAACATTCTTATAAACAAACAAATTTCGCGGAAAAGTTTGATAAAACTTATTCAAAACACGTGCGCTTTAAGGAACTGGAAGTTGGGGACTATGTCGTCCACCAAGAACACGGTATCGGGCGTTACGGCGGTCTTATAACTTTGGAGCAAGATAATTTACCGCTGGACTGCTTGTTAATTGAGTTTAAAGGCTCGCAGAAATTATATGTGCCTTTACATGATTTCAGGAAAGTGCAAAAATATATCGGCCTAAAAGGGCGTGCGCCGAAAATATCTTCTCTAAATACAACTACGTGGAAGGAAGTTAAAAAACGCGTTAAGGAAGATGCCCAAAAAGTGGCCAAAGAAATTTTGCAGGCCGCCGCTTTGCGCAGCGCGCATAAAGCAGATATTTTGCTAGGTAATGAACATTTAGAAAGGGAATTCGCAGATTCCTTCCCTTATCAAGAAACCGACGACCAAACCCAAGCAATAAATGAAATTTTGCAAGATTTAAATAAAGATATACCGATGGACCGCGTGCTTGTGGGGGATGTCGGCTTCGGTAAAACGGAAGTAGCAATACGTGCGGCTTTGCGCGCAGTTTTAAGTAATAAGCAAGTGCTTGTTTTGGTGCCGACTACCGTGCTGGCAAGCCAACATTTCAAAACTTTCAGCGAACGTTTGCAGGCATATCCTATAAATATTGAAATGCTCAGCCGCTTTCAAACCAAAACCGAGCAAAAGAAAGTTGTTGAAAATATTAAACAGGGTAAAGTTGATATTGTTGTGGGCACACACCGTTTGCTTTCAAAAGATGTTGTGTTCAAAAATTTGGGGCTTTGTATAGTGGACGAAGAACACCGCTTTGGCGTGAAACAAAAAGAAAAGATTAAAGCAAAAAGCGTGGGAGTGCATACTTTAATGCTTTCCGCAACGCCGATACCGCGTACTTTAAACCAATCACTTTCCGCTTTGCGGCAGATGTCAATTATTCAAACTGCACCGCAAGGCCGTATGCCCATTAAAACTTTTTTATGCGCTTATCAAGACGATATTGTAACAAATGCCGTCCGCCAGGAACTTGCGCGCGGCGGCCAAGTGTTTTACCTTTTTAATACCGTTGCTACGATGGAAGAAAAGCGTGAGTACTTGCAAAAACTTATGCCGGAAATTAAAATAATTTGCGCGCACGGCCAAATGCCGGAACAAGAACTGGAAAAAACTTTGTGGGATTTTTATAATAAAAAATATGATGTTTTACTTTGTTCCACTATCGTAGAAAGCGGGCTTGATGTTACAAATGCAAATACTTTGATTGTGGAAAACCCGCAAAACTTCGGGCTTGCACAACTGTATCAGTTGCGTGGAAGAATCGGGCGCGGAAATAAAAAAGCATACTGTTATTTGCTTGCACCCTCTTGGATATTAAATAAACGCGAAGAAGAATTTAATTTAGACGATTTTTATTCCCCCAAAAAGAAAAGTAAACCATCTTATGCCGAGGCGCAAAAACGTTTGTCTGCCTTGCTTGAGTTCAGCGAACTTGGCAGCGGTTTTAAACTTGCCTTGCGTGATTTGGAAATACGTGGCGGCGGTGATCTGCTGGGTATTAGGCAACACGGTTATGTAAATGCCGTCGGTCTTTCTTTATATTGCGACTTGGTGGCAAATGAAGTTAAAAAACTCCGCGGAGAGCCGATTATCCGCAAAATGTATGCAACCGTTAATTTGGGTATTCCGGCTTTTATTGCACCTGATTATTTACCGAGCGATGAAGAACGCTTAAAATTTTATAAAGATTTTTTGGAGGCAGACTTTGAAACAAAACAAAAACTTAAAGCAAAAATTGAAAATTTATGCGGCCCTGCCCCACAAGAGTTAAATAATTTAATTGAAATTATGCAAATTTCCGCTGACGCCGGGGAAATGAAAATACGCGCTATAGAAGCCGGCCCAAAATTTTATGATTTTTACTTTGCAAGAAACGTGCAAATACCGGAAAGCGCCTTAACAGAAATAATGGAAATGTTTAGCGGCAAAATGGAATTTTTGCCATCGCAAAACGGGGACGGTTTTAAAATTTTTTCCCCACAAAACAACAAGATAGCCGAAGTCAAACAAATAT